>DATKBQ010000642.1:0-11404 GCA_035546375.1 Planctomycetota bacterium
CTGCCGCGCGGCATCCGCGGCGTCGCCCGCGGTGCGCGAGCTGCTCGTGCGGCGCCTCGCCGAGGTCGAGGGACCCGAGGCGCTGGAGGAACGCTTGGCGAAGCTGCTCGGCTCGCACTCGACGCGCCTGCGCTCGCTCGCCGCGCTCGGCCTGCGGCGGCTGTTCCCGGGCCGGGAGGTGAAGCGCCTCGTGGTGCGCGCCGTGCTCGACGGCTCCGACTCGGGGCGGCTCGAGGCCTCGCTCGCGCTGCGCGCGAGCGGCGAGCCGGCCGTGATCCTGCCGGTCGTACGCGCCCTGGAGAGCACGAACGTGCGCGTGCGCGTCAACTCGGCCGAGGCGCTCGGCAACATGGGCTTCGAGGCGGCCGTCCCCGCGCTGATCACGCGCTTGGCGAGCCTGAGCAACGCCCCGGCGCCGGCCGGCACCGGTGTCGGCGGGCGCGGCTACATCTTCGTCGGCTCGCAGGTCGCTTACGTGCAGGACTTCGACGTCGAGGTCGCCCAGTTCCAGGCGGCCGCCGATCCCCAGGTCAACGTCCTGACCGAGGGCAGCGTGCTCGACGTGCGCGCCATCGGCGTGACCATCGAGAGCGTCGCCTTCGAGAGCCGCCGCGTGCGGGGGGCGCTCCAGCGCTTGACCGGCGCCAACCCGGGCAACAGCTCGAAGTCGTGGCTCGATTGGTGGGAGACGAACAAGGGGCGCTGGATCCCGGGCGAGGGTCCCGAGACGCCCGGACACTGAGCCTAGCCCGAACCATTCACCAGGCGGCGAGCGAGACGTCGCAAATGCCGGTGGATGCAAGGCAGGCGACGGAGGGCACCGGAGACGACCTTGACAGGTCGTCGAGGAGCCCGACCGAGCCTAACGCAGCAGGCGCCGGCAGTTGCGGCGTTGTAGCCGGCGGCTGGTGAATCGTTCGGGCTAGGACTACTCCTGCGCGGCGCCCGGCTCGGGCGCGCTTGGCGCGGATCCCTTCCCGAACTTCCCTTCGACCAGGCCCTTGAAGCCCTGCAGGGCCGTGCGCTGGAGGTAGAGGGCGAGGCCGCGCAGGGCCCCGAGCTCCTCCCCGCCGCCTGCCCGTCCCGGACCGCCGTGGACCATCGACGGCAGGACCATGCCCGGCGGCAGGGCCTGCTCCGCCGAGCGGTCGCTGCCGATCCAGATCCGACCGTGCCACGGGGCGAGGCCGAGCACCGCCTCCTCCACCCAACGCGCGTCGTTGGAGTAGGCGCTTGCGACGAGCCCGCCGCCGCCGCGGATCGCCAGCCGGACCGCTTCCTCCGCGCTGCCGCCGTAGGGCACCAGCGTGGCCACGGGCCCGAACACCTCGTCGCGGTGGACCGCCTCCGAGTCCGGACCCTCCGCCTCCAGGAGCGTCGGCGCGACGAAGTAGCCCTTCTCGCGCACCGGGTCGGCTCCCCCGCAGGCGAGCTTGGCTTCCGATGCGAGCCGCGCGATGCCCGCTCGCACGTCGGCCAGCTGCCCCGCGCTGACCACGGGCCCCATCCGCGTCTGCGGATTGGCGGGATCTCCCACGCGCACGCCGGCGAGCCGCTCCACGAGCTCCTCGCGCAGCGCATCGAGGCGCTCGGCCGGCGCGAGCACGCGCCGCACCGCGGTGCACTTCTGCCCCGCCTTCTGGGTCATGTCGAGCACGACGTTCGAGACGAGGAGCTGCCAGGTCTCCGACTCCGGCTCGACGTCGGGCGCCAGGACGGCGGCGTTGAGCGAGTCCGCCTCGACGTTCACGCGCACGCTGTGGCGCAGGAGGTTCGGCTTCGAGCGCAGCACCACGGCGGTGGCGGACGAGCCGGTGAAGGCGAGTGCGTCCTGGGGCCCCAGCCGGTCGAGCAGGTCGCCGCTCGAGCCGGCGATGAACTGGAAGGCGCCCTCGGGGAGGATGCCGCTCTCGACCACGATGCGCGCGATGCGCCAAGCCACCAGGGCCGTGGGCGTCCCCGGCTTCTCGATCACCGGGACGCCCGCGAGCAACGCGCAGGCGGCCTTCTCCATCATGTTCCAGGCCGGGAAGTTGAAGGCGTTGACGTGCACCGCGACGCCCTCGCGCGGCACGAGCACGTGCTGGCCCCAGAAGCGCGGCGTGCGGCCGAGCTGCACACCCTCGCCGTCGACCAGGAATCGGCGCGAGCCGAGCTCCGCGCCGTAGCGGGCGTAGGCGGCCAGCGTGCCGGTCGCGCCGTCGAGGTCGAACTTGGCGTCGGAGCGCGTCGTGCCGGCGTTGGCGATCGACAGCTCGATCAGCTCCTCGCGGTGCTCGTGGATCGCCGCCGAGAGCGACTTCAGGAGCTCGGCGCGCCGGGCGAAGTCCATGCGCCGCAGGGCGGGCCCTCCTTCGCGCCGAGCGTGCTCGAGCACCTGGGCGAAGTCGATCCCGGCGCTGGAGGCCCGCGCCAGCGGCTCCTCGGTCGTCGGGTTGTGGAGGAGGGCCGGCGTCCCTCGGCCCTCGTGCCAGCGCCCGGCGACGTAGCTCTGCAGAGTTTCCATGGTGGAGCCCTCGCGCGGCGTGCTCCGCCGCCGCGCAGGGCGCACCAATGTAACGGCCGGGCGGCCGCGGACCACGCGCGATGGAGCGCGCACGCCAGGGCCGGCGCCGCGGACTCCGCGCGGCACTCGGTCCGGGTAACTTGGGGCCGGGGCCGCTTCAAGGGATCCTTGACGCCCCGGCCTTCGCCGCGTCCGCCACTCCGGAGGTGCCGATGGGATTCGCGATCTTCCTCTTAGCCCTGTTCCTGGTGCTGCTCGCGGTCCTGGCGCTCGCCGCTTCGCGGGTCTTTCTGGTCCGCGACCCGGAGGGCAGGCTCCAGCCGCCGGGCTGCGCACTCGCCGTCGCGGCCTGCCTGGGGCTGGGTTGCTTGGGGTTCCTGGGATTGGCGTGCTTCGCGGCTGCGCTGGTCGTTCTGACCATCGGCAGGGCGGTGGAATCGAGTCGGGTCGATCGCGTGTGGATCGGCATGGAGGAGGGCGCGCCGCCTCCGCCCGAGCTGCACTCGTTCGATCCCAGCCGGCCGCTGCACCTGGTGTTCGAGGTGCGCGGCGGCGAGGCGGCCGTGAGGGGACCGGTGGAGCTGGTGCGCGACCTCACCGATGGCGCCGCACGGCCGACGGTGAGGACGGAAATGGACGAGCAGGGGCGAACCCTGACGGTCGTGGACTTCGCGCTGCCCGCGGACCGGGAGGATCTGCTCGAGGTGGAACAAGAGCTGCGACGCTATCTGCCGACGGCGAGCTGGGCGCGCGGCGTGACGATCGAGTTCAAGGGGGAGCGCAGGGACTGGTAATGAGCCGTGGCGCTAACGATGCGAGCCATCGGCCGTGCAGAGGCGCGCTTCGCGCGCTTCGGCGGCCGAGTACGGCCGCCGGATTCCGCGTCCGGTTCGGCCGCAGACGGCCGAACCTACCGCGGAATTCAGGGGGAAGAGCTTCGCGCCCGAATGGAAGCGCGAGGCGGCGCGAGCTTGTCGAACATCTTCCTGGGGTGCACGGCAAGATCGACGGGTGCACAGTGAGCGCCGATTCGGCTCGGCCCTTCACGATCCAAGCGACGAGGGATCCATGGCTCGTCCGAGGCTCCACGTCCTCACCGGCCTCCGGGCGCGAAGCTCTGCCACCTGAATTCCGGGCGCGATAAGCGGCCGTCTTCGGCCGCTTGAGCGCACGGAATCCGGCGGCCGTACTCGGCAGCCGTTGTCGACCGAAGGGCGCCCCTGCACCGCCTGCCCCCGGCCCCGCACCCGAACCCCCGGCGTCAGGGTAGTTGCCGCCTGGTTCGAGAGGTCGCGGGAGGGGCCCTTTGGCTACGTACACCGATGACATGGGGCGGCATGAAGCCGCCCCCGCCCCCCTTTCGCCCTTTTCCCCTTCGGTCCGCCCCGCACCGCCCCTCCTTCCGGCGGCGCGCTTCCTGGGCGCGCACGGATCAAGGAACGGCGAACCGCCGCGGGGTGCTCGCACCGTGGCCGGGGCGGAGTCCTCTCGCAGGGACTCCGCCCCACTTGGCCCCCTTGGCCACCGCGCGTGAGTCTGGCACGCTGCGGCCCCATGGCCCGAACCGACATGCCAGCTTCAGCGCGCTGGCTGCCGAGCGGCACCTTCGCGGGCGAGTGCGCGCTGGTCACCGGCGGCGGCACCGGGCTGGGGCTCGAGATCAGCCGCGGGCTCGCCGCGCTCGGGGCACGGGTCGTGATCGCCTCGCGCGATCCGGCGCACCACGCACCGTTCCTGGCCGAGGCGCGCGAGCGCGGATGGCAGGCCGAGGCACTCGCCCTCGACGTGCGCGAGCCGGCGGCGGTCGAGCGCGCGGCGGCCGAGCTGCACGGGCGGATCGGCGCGCTCGACGTGCTGGTCAACAACGCCGCAGGCAACTTCCTCTGCCCGGCCGAGCGGCTCTCCGCGCGCGGCTGGCGCAGCGTGGTCTCGATCGCCCTCGACGGCACCTTCTTCTGCTCGCGCTACTTCGGCCGCGCGATGCTCGAGCGAGGCCGCGGGCGCATCCTGAACGTGGTCGCCACCTACGCCTGGACCGGGATGCCCGGCGTGGTCCACTCGGCGGCGGCGAAGGCCGGCGTGCTCGCGCTCACGCGCACGCTCGCGGTCGAGTGGGCCGGCCGGGGACTGCGCGTCAACGCGCTCGCTCCGGGCCCCTTCCACAGCGAGGGCGCAGCCGAGCGGCTGTGGCCGGAGGAATCGATGCGCCGGCGGCTGGTCGAGCAGAGCCCCCAGCGCCGCCTCGGCACGGCCGTAGAGATGGCGGCCCACGCCCTGTACCTGCTCTCGCCGGCCTGCGACCACGTGAACGGCGAGTGCTTCGTGGTCGACGGCGGGCTGTCGCTCGGGCGCGGCATGTGGGCCGAAGGCGAACGCGCGCGGCGCGCCGGCGCGCCGGAGGCGTGAGGTGGAGCCCGTCTCGCGCGAGCACCTCGCGACCGAGCAGCAGAACGCCGCCTCGGCCGACCTGGACCGCCTGGACATCGCCCAAGCGCTCCAGCGGATGCAGCTCGACGACATCACCGTGCACGCCGCCCTCTACCGCGCGCAGCCGGCGATCGCCCGCGCGATCGAGGTGGTCGTCGAGCGCCTCGCTCGCGGCGGGCGGCTGATCTACGTCGGCGCGGGCACCAGCGGGCGGCTCGGGCTGCTCGACGCCCTCGAGTGCCCGCCGACCTTCCAGACTCCACCGGACAAGGTGCAGGCGGTGCTGGCGGGAGGCGAGGCCGCGCTGCGCGGCGCGGTCGAGGGCGCCGAGGACGACGGCGGCGCGGCCCGCGCGGAGCTGGAGCGCCGCGGCCTCGGTGAGGACGACGTCGTCTTCGGCATCGCCGCGGGCGGCACGACGCCGTTCGTGCACGCGGCGATCGAGCTGGCGCGCGAGCGCGGCGCGGCCAGCGTGTTCCTCGCTTGCGTGCCCTTCGAGCAGGCGCCGGACCAGGCCGATGTCTCGGTGCGCGTGGTCACCGGGCCCGAGTTCCTGACCGGCAGCACGCGCCTGAAGGCCGGGACGGCGACCAAGCTCGTGCTCAACGCGGTGACGACGATCGCCATGGCCCGTCTCGGCCGGGTGTACGGCAACTGGATGGTCGACCTCGACACGGCTCGCAACGCGAAGCTCGAGGAGCGCGGCGTGCGCATCGTCGCAGCGCTGACCGGGCTCGAGCGCGGCGCCGCACGCGAGCTGCTCCAGCGGGCCGGCGGGCAGGTGAAGGTCGCCGTGCTCGCAAAGCTGCGCGGCCTCGAGCCCGAGGACGCCGTTCTCGTGCTCGAGCGCCATGGCGGCTTCCTGAGGGCTGCGCTGGAGGAGGAGTAGACTGGTGCCGAGCACGCTCGACGCTCGCGCGCACCGATGTCCAGACCCTGCCTCCCCCCGGCCGCGCTCGCGCTCCTCGCATCGGTCGCGCTGTGCGCCCCGGCGCTGGCCCAGATCGAGCGGGTGAGCGTCAGCTCGGCCGGCGGCGAAGGCAACGGCGACAGTTGGGAGACGACGATCTCGGCCGACGGCCGCTGGATCACGTTCGTCAGCCTGGCCGACGACCTCGTGAGCGGCGATGCGAACGGCCTGCGCGACGACTTCGTGCACGACCGCCTGAGCGGCCAGACGCTGCGCGTCAGCGTCAGCTCGAGCGGAGTGGAGGGCAACGGCACGAGCGGCGGGCCTGCGGTCTCGGGCGATGGCCGCTGGGTGGCCTTCTACAGTAGCGCGTCGAACTTGGTCGCGGGCGACACGAACAACGCCTGGGACGTCTTCGTGCGCGATCTGGCGGCGGGCACCACCGAGAGGATCAGCCTGGGTCCCGGCGGCGTCCAGGGCGACCTCGACAGCCAGCTTCCGGCGATCTCCCACGACGGGCGCTGGGTGGCCTTTGCCAGCGACGCGACGAACCTCGTGCCCGGCGACACCAACGGCATGCGCGACGTGTTCGTGCGCGACCGCCTGGCGGGCCTGACCGAACGCGTCAGCATCAGCACGCAGGGTGCGCAGGCGAACAACCGCTGCTCGGGCGTCGCGGTCTCGGCCGACGGGCGCTACGTGAGCTTCGCCAGCTTCGCCGACACCCTCGTCGCCGGCGATACGAACGGCGCCGTCGACGTGTTCGTCCACGACCGCGCGAGCGGCGCGACCTGGCGCGCCAGCGTCGACGACTCCGGGGCGCAGGGCAACGGCCACAGCGGCTACGACCCGGCCACGGGCTTCATGCTGACCGGCCTCTCGGCGGACGGGCGCTTCGTGCTGTTCAACAGCCTGGCCTCGAACCTGGTTCCGGGCGACGCCAACGGGGTGATGGACGTGTTCGTCCACGACCTCGCGAGCGGGCGGACGAGCTGCGTGAGCCTGGCGCCGGACCTGTCGTTCGGGAATGGCCGCAGCCTCTCGACCCACTCGCCGGCGATCTCGGCCGACGGGCGGTTCGTCGCCTTCCACAGTTGGGCGTCGAACCTGGTGGCGGGCGACACGAACGGCGTCGCCGACTGCTTCCGCCGCGATCGGCTGATCGGGATCACCGAGCGGCTGAGCCTCGCCTCGGGTGGGGCCCAGGGGAACGGCGACAGCGCCTACGCGGTGCTGTCGGCCGACGGGCGGTTTGCCGCGTTCCACAGCAGCTCGACGAACCTCGTGCCGGGGGATGGCAATGGGGCGCTGGATGCGTTCGTGCGGGACACCGGGGGAGCCTGCGCACCGCCTGCTGGTTACTGCACGGCGAAGGTGAACAGCCAGGGGTGCACGCCAGCGATCGGGTTCTCGGGCGTGCCGAGCGCGACGCAAACGGCGCCGTTCCTGGTGAAGGGGACGGGGTTGGTGAACCAGAAGAGCGGGCTCTTCTTTTATTCGCTGGCGGGTGCGGCGAACGTGCCGTTCCAGGGCGGGTGGCTGTGCGTGAACGTGCCGATCGCGCGCACGGCGGTTGCGTCGACGGGCGGGAATCCGCTGCCCGAGGATTGCTCGGGGGTGATCGCGTACGACTTCAACGAGCTGGTGCAGAGCGGGAAGGATCCAGGGCTGGTCGCGGGCGCGCGGGTGTGGGGGCAGTTCTGGAGCCGCGATCCGAGCTCGGGACCGCCCGGGACGAGTTTGACGGATGCGGTGGAGTTCGAGGTGTGCCCGTGAGGCGTGGTGGCGTCGGCTATTGGCGTGCAAGCCTACAGAGGCGCGCTGGGCGCGCTTCGGCGGCCGAGTACGGCCGCCGGATTCCGCGTCCGGTTCGGCCGCAGACGGCCGAACCTACCGCGGAATTCAGGTAGAAGAGCTTCGCGCCCGAAAGCATGGAGCAGTGCTCCAGTCGGGCATGGCTCTTCCGATGCAAGACATCGACTATCGTGCGCGATCGCCGTGCAAAATGGACTACCGGCGAGTGGTGATTCCTCCGCGACGATTCGGCGGGACCAGGTGGCGGATCAAGTGCCGGGTACTCATGCACCCCACGTCACGACTCCATTCGGGCGCGAAGCTCTTCCTACCTGAATCCCGGGCGCGAAAGCGGCCGTCTTCGGCCGCTCGAGCGCACGGGATCCGGCGGCCGTACTCGGCCGCCGAAGCGCGCGAAGCGCGCCCCTGCACGCTTGCTACTCAGTTTCCTGATCCCGAGCCCGATCCAATCACCGACCGAGCCTTCCCCACCGCCCATGATCGCTCCCCCCCCCCTACGGCAACGTCCCCAAACACGCCTCCACGATCGCATCCGCCAAGATATCGCACCCCCTCTGATCGAAATGGCACAAGTCGTAATACAAACTCTCCCGCACATCCTCGAACACCCGGCTCCCATCGAAGAACCTCACCCCCTCCGCCGCGAGCTTCGCCCCCTCCTCCCTCAAGCGCGGATACCCCAGCCTCGCCCCCTCCCGCCAAGACTCCTCCGCCACGCCCTTCTCCCGCTCCTCCTCCGTCAGCGGCTTCGACCCCTCGTCGTGCAACGTCGGCTGCAAAACATGCAGATACCGGATCCCGCGGCTCGAGCACATGGCCGCGATCAAACGCGAGCCCTCGGCCCACGCCCTCACCGACTCCTCGAGCGCCGCTCCCCGCCCTCCCTCGAACGGAGGACCCCGCACCTCCGCCTCCCCGGTCGAGCGGGTCGCGTAGCTCACGTAGCGCCGGTAGACCTCCACCGCTCTCTCTCTCGCGCGCGCGAGCCGGCCCAGGGCGGCGCGGCCCAGGATGCAGCTCTGCGCGAGCCGCCAGCGGAGCGCCGACCGTGCGATCGCGACCGCGCGCGACTGGCGCTCGCGCAACTCCAGCAATAGGTCGAGCGCGTTGCGGTCGGCGCGCGCGCCGCTCGCCAGCGCGGCCCACTGCCCGGCGTAGGGATAGAGGGGATGCACGCCGTTGGCGGCGTTCGACGTGCCGATCGCCACCTCGTTGAACCCGTCCAGCTCGATCACGGCGTCGGGTCGGAAGCCGAGCATCAGGAGGTAGACGAAGAGCGTCGCTTGCTGCGGCTGCTTGAAGGCCGGCCGCGCGTGGACGTGGAGCCGTACCTCGCGGCCGGCCAGCCGCGGGTCGGCCGCGAGCGCACGCTCCATGCGCTCGCGGGAGAGGTTGCCCACGATGTGGGCCACCGACCCGCCGAGCACCATGACGTCGAAGGCCCGCTCCGCTTCCGGCGTCGCGTATCTCCGGCGCTCCGTCTCGACCTCCTCGAGCCGCGCCAGCGCCTCGCAGCCGTAGTAGGGCTGGAGGACCTCGACCGTGGGCGTCCCGGCCAGCTTCGCGTCGCGGTCCGCGGCGCCGGGGAAGGGCACCCTGCGATCCAGCGCGCTCAGCGCGTCGAGCAGCTCCTGACGCGTGGCCTCGGACTGGTAGGGATGACCCCGGACGCCGAGCCAGGCGCGGGCGGCGAGCTCCGCCGAAAGCGCGCCCGCCACCAAGATCGAGAGCGCGAGCGCCAGGCGGAGCGCAAGCCGGCGGCCCGGCGCCCGCGTGGGCGGGGTTTCGCGGTCGCGATCGCGCGGCATCTCTTCGGAGCTGGACACGGGAACTACGGCGCGCCGGGCGAGGCCGCGGCCGAGTCTACCCCGCGGTGCGGGCCGAGGCCGGCCCCGAGCGCAGGAGCTGGCGGACGCGCGCGAGGAAGGCCTCCCAATCGAACGCCGGGCCGGGATCCTGCTTCTCGCCCGTCACGTGCAGGTGCCCGAGGATCCCGCGGAAGGCCCGCAGCTCGCCTTCGGCGAGCGCGTCGCCGCGCACAGCGCCGTCCGCCCCGCGCGGCGCATCCGGCTCGATCGCGGGGAAGAGCCGGCACAGCGCTGCGGCGAGGTGCGCCAAGCTCTCGTACTGCTCGCCCGTGTAGTCGTGCATCTCGAGGAGCTCGCCCTGGATACGCCCCTCGATCCGCCCCTCGCGAGCGGGTCGCGCGACGAAGCCTGGCGTGCGCAAGCCCCCGTCGCCGAGGCGCGCCGGCAGCGTGACCCGCACGCCGCGCTCGTCCTCGCCGTACCACTCCTCCAGCGGCGAAGCCTGGCCCGCGGGGTAGGCTCCGATGTTGGCGATCTCCACCCCGACCGAGCGCGGATTCGCCTGCCGCGCGTGCCACGCCGTGTCGGCCAGGTCGAGGGTCTGGTAGAGCGTGCCGTCGAGGTCGAGCAGGAAATGGGCCGAGAGCCCGCGGCGGTCGTGGAGGACCTCGAAGCAGCGCCGGCTCGTGCCGCAGGCGTCGTAGTGCACGACGAGGAGGTCGATCGCGCCGGCGAGCCGCGCGCGGCAATCGCCTCCAGGGGGCACGCCCTCGCGGCCCGGGCGATAGCGCAGCCCGCTCGCGGCTCGCGCGGGCGCCTCTTCGGGGAAGCGCAGCTCGCGCGAGTACGCGGAGTATCCGCCGGGGTCGGTCCACAGGACGACCGGAGCGCCGATCGGGATGCGCTCGCCGCAGACGACGATCGACTCGCCGATCGGCGGCGCGGAGACGCCCGCGGGCTCTGCGACCTCGCTCGCGCGGCAGGCGCCGAGGAGCGCAGCCGCGCAGGCCGCGCTCAGGTCAACGTGCCGGCGCACGAGGACCCCGCTCCGGCCGTGCAGCCGAAGCAATGGCGCCCGGTCCGGATGCGCCGCCGCTCGAGCGCACCGGGGTCGAAGTCGCGCAGGTGGCGCGGCGCGCCGTGGCCCACGGGCATCGCGAGCATCTGGTTGAAGTCGCAGTCGTAGAGCGTGCCGTCCCAGCCGACGCTGAGCGTCGTGCGGCACATGACGTCCTTCGCCGCGGCCGGGTTGAAGGCGTCCACGAGGCGCTGGAGGTAGCCCGCCAGGTTGCCCGAGGCCTCGAGCCACTCGAGGAAGCGGCTGATCGGCATGTTCGTGATCGTGTAGAGCGCGTCGAAGCGGATCCCGTGCGCCCGCGCGAGCTCGCGCTTCCACTCGACCTCGAGGGAGGCCTGGCGGGCGGGCAGGAAGGCGCCGACGGGGTTGGTCACGAGGACCAGACGCAGGCCGCTCCCCTCCTGGCCGTAGCCGGCGGCGTTCAGGAGCCGCAGGCCCTCGAGCGAACGCTCGAAGACGCCTTCGCCACGCTGGCGGTCGGTCGCGAGCTTGCGGTAGTGCGGCAGCGAGCACACGACTTCGACCCGGTGGCGGGCCAGGAACTCCGGCAGGTGGCGGTAGGGCGCCGCGCACAGGATCGTCAGGTTGCAGCGGTCGATGACGTGGCGGCCGAGCCGGCGCGACTCCTCCACGAGCCAGGGGAAGCTCGGGTTCAGCTCGGGCGCGCCGCCGGTGATGTCGACGGTCGGGATGTCGGTGGCGGCGAGGACGCGCATGGCGAGCTCGGCGGTCTCGCGCGTCATGCTCTCCGAGCGGTCGGGACCGGCGTCGACGTGGCAGTGGGAGCAGGTCTGGTTGCAGACCTTGCCGACGTTGAGCTGCAAGACCTCGATCCCGGAGGCGCGCAGGGGGTGCAGCCC
>DATKBQ010000643.1:0-16825 GCA_035546375.1 Planctomycetota bacterium
GCGGGGGCTGCGCCAGGCGCTGGGGCGGTGAGCGGAACGGATTTCCAGCCAGGGCGTTGGACCGCGGGCCGCCCTGCTCGAAGATGGGCCCGCCGCGTGAAAACGGTGGCGGAACGGTGCCGAAACTGTGAACGGTCCCACGGGTAGCACGAGCATGCGCGAGGCCAGCCAAGCGGGCCGCGAGGAGGAGCTTGAGCGGCGCGTCGAGCTGCTCTTCGCTCCGATCCACAAGCGCTGCCTCGGCGTCGCGGTCGGATCGGTCGCCGCCCTGGGCCTGTTCCTGGTCACGCTCGTGCACATGCTGCGCTCCCCGGACGTCGGCTACCCGCTGGGGCTCCTCTCCCAGTACTTCGTCGGCTACTCGGTCTCGCTCTCCGGCGCCTTCGTCGGCCTGGCGTGGGGCTTCCTGGTCGGCTTCGTCGCCGGCTGGTTCTTTGCCTTCATCCGCAACACGGTGCTCGGCGCGTTCAAGCTCTTCTTCCGCTCGCGCGCCGAGCTGGCGCAGACCCGCGGCTTCCTCGACCACATCTGACGCCATGGCCGACCCGCAGGGACTGGATCGCAACCTCCAGCGCATCAACCTGCGCGCCTGGGGCCTCGGCCTCGGCCTGCTGCTCGGCCTGGGGGTGTTCGTCGCGACCAACGTCCTCGTGCTCAAGGGCGGACCCGACGTCGGGGCGCACCTCGGTCGCCTGAGCCAGATCTTCCCCGGCTACGAGGTCTCGTTCGCGGGCAGCCTGATCGGCTTCGTCTACGCCTTCGTGGTCGGCTATGCGATCGGCCGGCTGATCGGTCCGCGCCGCCCGCTCGAGGCTGCCGCGCGCAAGGACCCGCTGCACACGCACGTGCGCATCAACGGCCACGCCTGGGGCCTCGCGATCGGGCTCCTGCTCGGCATCGCGCTCTTCGCCGTCACCAACGTGCTCGTCGCGCGCAAGGGCGAGAACGTCGGCGAGCTCCTGCGCTTCGCGGGCCTGTACCTGCCCGGCTACGAGGTGACCTTCCCGGGCAGCCTGGTCGGCCTCCTCTGGCTCGCGCTCCTGGGCTACGCCGCCGGACGCCTGATCGGAGTCCTGTACAACGCCTCGGTGCGACGCGCGGAGGCCTGAGCGTCACTCGGGCCGGAGCACGAGGACGCTCAGGTACCAGTCGATCTCGACCTCGCGCTCGACGCGGCGCCCGGAGAGCACGGGACGCCACGATTCCCGGCTCCGCGGCACCTGCCGGAGCACCAGCACGACCGGGCGCTCGAAACCCGGATCGCCCGCCTGGGGCAGCGACGCCGGCTCGACGGCGCCCAGCTCGGGTCCGTACGCCCGGTAGGGCAGCACGTTTTCGAAGACGTCCGGCTGCGCGAGCAGCGCCGTGTACACGGGCTCGATCCCTTCGCCGGCGCGGATCGACTGGCCGATCTCGCGCGCCGCCTGGACCGCGCCGCGCATGTCCTCCGGCTCGCGCCCGCCGGCTTGGGCGACGCCGAGGGCGAGCCCAGAGCCCGCGAGCGAGAGCGCGAGGGCCTTGCGCACCGCCCCGGACCGCAGGGATGCGCACAGCGCGGCGAGCGCGAGCGGGATCGCCCAGGTCAGGATCGCGTAGTACTGGAGCGGCACCCTGTCCCAACTGTAGATCGAAGCCGCGGTCACCAGGACGAACGCGATGCCCGCGAAGAGGATCGCGCCGCGGAGCTGGGGCGAGAGCGGCTGCGCCTGCCCGCGGCGGCGCTGGATGACCCAGAGCGCGCAAGTCGCCAGCGCGGCGGCGAAGAAGAGCGCCGCCCCGGCGCGCGCGAGGTGCGACCAGGGGCTCCCCAGCGCTCCCATGAAGGGCACCGCCAAGCGCGCCGGCAAGGACACTACCTCCTTCACCAGGACCGAGCGCAGCTTCCAGCCCCCGTGGGCGTCCTGGTGGTCGAAACGCATCTCCGTCACCGTCTCGGCGAAGCCGAGGAGCCAGGGAACGACGGGAACGGCGGCCACGGCGCCGGCCAGCACGAGCCAGCCCAGGCCGAGCATGCCCGGCCGGCGCGCGAAGAGGCGTGCGGCGCCGATCGCGAAAACCGTGATCACCATCAGGCGGTGCGTCCACAGGCCGAGGAAGGCGCAGGCCAGGAAGAGCAGGAAGCGCTCGAAGCGCGTCTCGCGCTCGCTGAAGGCGGCGTAGAAGGCGCCGACCGAGAGCACGGCGACCCACGCGTAGGGGCGCAGCTCCGCGTCGAAGTGGACCTGGTAGGGCAGCGTCGCGAAGAGCCAAGCCGCCAGGGCGGCCGCGAGCACGCCCCCGGAGCCGCGCGCGATCGCCACCAGGGGCACGAGCATCAGGAGCGACGTCGCGACCGGCAGGGCGCGCAGCCACGCGCCCTGCTCCCAGCCGCCGAGGAAGTGCACGGCCCAGAAGAAGAGCGGCGAGTGCAGGTCGCGGCGCACGCTCTCGGAGACGGCGCCGAGGCTCGGCTGGCTCGCGTGCACCAGCGTGTGCAGCTCGTCCAGCCACAGGCTCGACTGCGCGGCCTCCCAAGCCCGCAGCGCCAAGCCGACGGCGGCGGCGAGCACCAGGAGCCGGGCCAGCTCGCCGCTTGCAGCCCGTCGTCCGCTGGATGTGGATGTCATCGCGCCAAGCGCCGCGGGGGGGAGCCCGGACCCGCTCGGCGCGGTGCCCGGCGCTGCGCTTGAATTGCCGCTCGAGGCCGACATGATCACCCGCCTCGGGCCGCCTTTCAACGAAGAGAGCCGCATCGCCTCCCCGGAAGCAAGGATCGCGAAGAGCTTCCTAGCGCTGGCCTCGGGCGACGCCGTGGCGCGCGTGGTCGCCTTCGGCGCCTCCGTCTACGTCGCCCGTACCCTGGGCGCGTCGATGTACGGCGTGATCGCCTTCGCCTCCGCCGTCGTCCTCTACTTCACCCAGGTGGCGGCCTGCGGCATCGACATGCCCGGCGTGCGCGAGATCGCCGCCGACTCCTCGCGCGCGAAGACCCTGGCGCCCGCCGTCCTGACGATCCGGCTCCTGGTCTCGGCCGCTCTGGCGGCGCTGCTCGCGGCCCTCTCGCTCGCCTTCCTGCCCTCCCCCGAGGCGGGCGTGCTCGCGCTCTACTCGCTCACGCTGCTCGCCGTCGGCCCGAACCCGCGCTGGGTCCACCTCGGCCTCTCGTCGCCGCGGCCGGTGGCGCTGGCGCGCACCGCCGGCGAGACCGTGTTCGTGCTCCTGGTCCTGGTGCTCGTGCGCAGGCCCGACGACATCTTCGCGGTGCCGTGGGCGCAATTCGTCGGCGACGCGCTGGCCACCGGCCTGATGGTCTGGGTGCTCGCCTGGCGCGGCTTGCGCCTGCCCCTGCGCGTCGACTGGCAGCGCGCGAAGCCGATCTTCGCGCAGTCCTGGCCGCTGGTCGTGAACATCCTGCTCGGCCTGTTGATCTTCAACTGCGACCTGATCTTCCTGTGGCTCTTCCGCGAGCGCGAGACCGTCGGCTGGTACAGCGCCTCCTACCAACTGATCAGCTTCCTGATCAACATCGCCTGGACCTACAGCTACAGCCTGCTGCCGCATCTGACCCGAGCTCGCGCAGACGAGCGCGACGGCCTGTACCGGAACTCCGTCGCGCAGACCTTCGCCGTCGGCCTGCCGATCGCCGTCGGCGGGGCGCTCCTCGCCCCGAGCCTGATCGCGCTGGTCTTCGGCGCCGAGTACGAGCCCTCGGGCCTCCCGCTGCGGATCCTGATCCTCAGCCTGCCCTTCATGCTCTTCAAGGACGTCGGCACGGTGGCGCTGGTCGTCTCCGGCCGCGAGCGCACGGTGATGAAGATGACGGCCATCGCGATGCTGGCCAACGTCGGGCTGAACGCGCTGGTGATCCCGCGTTACGGCATGATCGGCGCCGCCTGCACCACGCTCGCGACCGAGGTCCTGCGCTCGATCCTGGCCGCGCGCTACGCGCGCGCCGAGGGCTGGCCGCGGCCGTCGCCGGCGCGCTTCGTGCGGCCGGTCCTCGCCGCCGCGGCCATGGGCGGGATCCTCGCGTGGGTCTCGCCCGACTCCGTTTGGGCCGGTCTGGCACTCGGCGTGGCGAGCTACGCGGCGTGCCTCTTCGCCGTCGGCGGCATCGAGCTGCGCCGTGGCGCCTGGCCTTCGCTGCGCGTGTGAGCGCGGAACAGCGGGGCGGGCACGCGAGGCCGAACCCCCCAGGCGCGACGCGCCGATAGGCTTCCGGAAGTTGTCTGCTGGATCCGGATGGCCGCGCCGGTCCGATCTCATTCGCCGTAGCGCAGCTCGAGCAGCGCCGCGCGGTCCTCGGCCCACAGGGTGATCGCGAAGACGCGGTCGTAGTCCTCCTCGGTCATCACCGTCCGGCGCTCGCCGCTCAGGCCGGCCAGCGCATCGACCAGCGCCGGCACGGTGTTGGAATGCCCGGCGGCCACCGCCACCGAGCCGCGCGGCAGCTCGCGCAGCGCGCTGAGCATCGCCTTCGGGTCCATCGCGGACACGACCTGGATCGCGACCTCGCTGCCGCCCAGGATCAAGGCCTGCTTGAGCGGCTCGAGCGTCTCGCGCGTGCGCTTGAACTCGCTCGCCAGGAGGTGCGTCACGCCGGCGTGGCCCAGCAGTCGGGCCAGGGCCTGAGCGCGCACCGCTCCAGCCTCGGAGAGCGACGGGTCGCGCGGCTCGCCGCCCTTCTCGCCGTGGCGCACGACCACGATCGTCTTGGGGTAGAGCAGCTTGGCATAGGCCGAGCCCGGCTCGTCCTGCGCCCGCGCCACCTGCGGCGCGGGCGCCGCGAGCGCAAGCGCGACGAGTGCAGCGATCCCGGCCATCCAACGGCGTCGCGATGCGTCCATGGGTCTCCTACAAGTAGCCGAGCGCGCGCAGGCGCGCCTGCATCGCCCCGGAAAGCTCGTGACGCGGCACTCCGGTGGCGCGAACCTTCATCTCCTCGATCCAGGCGTCGAGCAGGCTCGACATCTCCTCCGCGCGGACCCGCAGGTCCTCGATCGCCGCGCCGTCGATCTCGCCCGAGCGGATCTCGCGCCAGAGGTCGCGCTGCTCCCGCGGGTCGCTCGAGAGGTCGAAGAGCATGCGCTCGTCGCGCGTGACGTCGCGGATCAGCTTGAGCGACCCGGCGCGCAGCGAGGCGAGCTCGAAGCGCTTCCCCCACTCCGGCTTGGCGTCGGGGAGCCAGACGGTCGAGAAGGCCATCCCCGCAGCGCCGCCGTCTCCGCCCTCGCCGGACCCCTCCGGCGAGCGCAGGAGGCTGCGCTCGCGGCTGCGCGGCGCGTAGTCGACGCCGCACAGATCGAGCAGCGTTCCGAAGAGCGCGCGCGTCTCGACCGGCTCGCCGAATCGGGCTCCCGCCGGCACGCCGGGGCCGGCGAGCACCAGCGGCACGTGCACCAGCTCCTCGTAGAGCGTCGTCGTGTGGCCGAAGTTCCCGTGCTCGAGGAACTCCTCGCCGTGGTCGGCGACGACCGCCACCAGGGTGTCCCCCTCGAGCCCCTGCGCGCGCAAGGCCTCGAGCAGGCGCCCGACCTCGCGGTCGGTGAAGGCGACCTCCTCGGCGTAGAGGTCCTTGACGAAATCGAGCTCGGCGGGCCCGACGAGCTGGCGGTTCTTCGCGAGGTTGTCGAAGTGGAGCTGGTCGCGCAGCCAGCCCCGATACTCGTCCGCGAACGCGATCCCGACGTGGTCGCGGTACTCGTAGTGGGGATCGAAGTAGTGCACGAAGAGGAACAGCGGCCGGGAGCCTGCCCCGGACAGCTCGGCGATCGCGGCATCGGTCACGTCCGACGAGGTGATCGCCTCGTGACCCTTCACGTTGCGCTGGTCGAAGCGCTCGAAGCCCTGGGCGAAGCCGTGCCAGCGGTCGACGTACTCGTGGCTGACGACCGCGCGCGTCGCCCAGCCGGCCTCGCGCAGCACCTCGGCCAGCGTCACCTCCTCGGGGCGCAGGCTGCCGGCGAGCGAGATCGCGCCGTGCTCGTGGGGATAGCGTCCCGTGAGGATCGACGCGAAGGCCGGCATGGTCCACGGCGCCTGCGAGACCGCCGCGTCGAAGCGGGTGCCGCGCGCGGCGAGAGCGGCGAGATGGGGCGTCAGCTCGCGGCCGGCGCCGTCGACACCGGACGGCGTCGCGTGGTCCGCACGCAGCGTGTCGATCCCGATCAAGAGCACGTTGCGCGGGCTGCGCGCCTGGAGCGTCGGCCGGGCGAGCCAGGGAGCGAGGGCCGCCATCGCCAAGGGCGCGAGCGCGAGGACGCCGATGAGGCCGAGCAGCGCGCGCTCGAGCGTCCCGCCGCGCTCGGCACCTGCCGCACGCCGCCGAACCACGAAGAAGGTGACGACCGCCGCGAGGACGAGCAGCACGTTGCTGACCACGGGCTGGAGGGCGATCGGCTGCTCCGCGCCGCGCCGGTTGATCCAGAAGCCGCCGACGAAGAGGAGCACGGCCGAGGCGAGGAAGGCCGCGGCGAAGGCCTCCGCGTCGCGCTCGCGCGCCGGCCGCGCGCGCGCGCGCCGGGCGGCGAAGCTCACCGAGGCGCAGAGCAGCACGACGAGCAGGACGACGCCGAGCGCGTCGGTCCGGCCGAGCCAGCCCTGCCACGCGAGCAAGCCCCAGATCGCGGCGAACCCCAGCGCGCAGATCGCGAGCCAAGCGCGCAGGACGTTGCGCGGCTCACGCAAGGCGCGGTTCAACGCCGAGGGCAGCTCGCGCGCCCGCTCCCCGAGCAGGTGGAGCGCCACGCCGGCGGCGAGGGCCACCGCCGCGCCGACCAGCGCTCCGCGGAGCGCGCCGCGGCTCGCGGCGTCCTGGACCGCGCTCCAGATCGTGCGCCGGAAACCGAGCCCGGCGTAGCCGTTGGTCCAGATCTCGACTGCCGCCCAGCGCAGGGAGATCGCGACGCCCAGGCCGGCGCCCAGGACGATCGCGCCGAGCGCCAGCGCGGCGCGGCGAGACGGGCTCGCGTCGCTCTTCATCGCCATGCGGCGCACTTCCGCCCCGGACCCTCGACCATGGCGCGCGGGCGAAAGCTTACTCGCAGGGGATCGGCTCCCGCTCAGGCGCCGGGCGCCTCCTGGATGCGCTCCAGGCGCTGCACGTCGGCGGAGGCGGCGCCATCCTCGAGCCGCACCTCGAGCTTCTCGCCCGGCGCAAGTGGCTTCGGCCGGCGCCAGACCTGCCCGCCCACCATCGCGCGGGCGAGCTGTGCCGGCTGGAAGGTGAAGCTCGGCCACAGGAAGACCTCGGTCGTGCACCAGCACTCGGCACAGGCCACGGAGCGGCGCCGCTCGCGCGCGGCCTCGGAGTTCCAGATCTCCCAGAAGCTCTGCCGGCGCAGGTTGCCGAGCGGCTCGTGCAGCTCGCACACGCTCACGTCGCCGTTGGAGTAGACCACCGCCGAGAGCACCCCGGCGCGGCAGGGCACGACCTGGCGCTGCTCCTGGATCGAGCGCACCTTGGCCCACTGCAGCATCGGCTCGACGCTGCCGCCGAAGCGGCCCTCCTCGCGGGGAGCCCAGAGGCTCTGGATGTACTCGTAGAGCGAGGTGTACTCGCCGAGGTCCGGGACCTGGAGCGAGGGGTTCTTCGGATCGCCGCGCATGATCGCCAGGTTGTGGTGGTCCATCCTGGGGCAGCGATCGTAGAGGTACGTGGTCAGGCGCCGGATCTCGTCCATGTTGACCGCCGTCGCGGTCGAGATGGCGTGGATGCGCAGGCGCGGGTCGCGCTCCTGCAGCTTCTCGAGGGCGTCGTAGGTTTCCATCGCCCGCGCGAACGACCCCGGCGAGACGCGGAAGCGGTCGTGGAACTCGCCCAGGCCGTCGAGCGACATCTCGACCACGAAGAGCTCCAGGCTCGGCTCCTCGAGCGTGGCCGAGATCTGCGCGATCATCTTGTCCTTGAACCAGGAGTTGGTCGGCACGTAGATCTGCCGCACCTGGTTGTGGCGGATGAACTGCCGGCAGATCTCGGCGAAGTCCTTGCGCAGGAAGGGCTCGCCGCCGGAGAGGTTCAGGTTCTCGATCCGGCCGAGCTGCAGGGAGAGCGAGACCAGCTCGTCCTGGGTCAGGTCGTCGCGCCGGTTCAGGTTCTGCCAGTAGAAGCAGTGCTCGCAGTGCTGGTTGCAGATCGAGTTGATGAACAGGATCAGGAACGGGGGGCTCGGCAGCTCCTCGTAGTTCTTGGCCGTGATGCGCGCGTGGCGCGCGATGCGCTGGAGGCTGTTCATCGCTTTCACCGCTGAGTAAACCACGCTCCGGCCCGGCGCGGGGCGGAAAGGCGCCGGCGCCGACCTGCCGTCGCCGCGCTTAGTCCCTGCGCTGCAATGGCTTACGTCCGTCCCGTCGCCCGCGCGTTCTGCGTTTCCGCCGCCAACGGGGCGAGCAGCGGCCCGTGGCCCGCGCCCGTGCGCGCGCCGCGTCGCAGACCCAGCGCGAACCATACCAAGCCGCCGGTCAAGCCGATGGCGAGGACCAGCGTCTGCCACAGGAACGAGGCCGCGAGCCCCTCCTCGTGGGGCACCGACGCCAGGAGCGTCAGCCAGCCCGCCACCGTCACCTCGCGCAGCCCGAAGCCGCCCACGCTGATCGGGAGCAGCGTGATCGCCTTGGCCATCGGCACCGCGAAGAACCAGACCGCGAGCGGGATCTCGATCCCGATCCCGCGCCCGAGCCAGGCGTTGAGCAGCACGAACCAGGCCTGGATCGAGAGCGAGATCGAGAGCACACCGAGCGCGAGCTGGGGCCGCCGGCGCAGCCGGCGCAGCGCGACCAAGCTGCGTCCGGCGGTAGGCCGCAGGCGTTTGGGCCAGCGCGCGAGCGGCTGGCGCAGGATCAGCGGGAGAAAGAGCACCGCCGTCGCGATGGCGAGCAGCGCGCCGACGAGCGCGACCTGCTGCGCCCAGCCGGGCGCCGCCCCCCGCATCAGGAACGCGCCGGTCGTGATCAGGACGAGCAGCGCCGTGGTGTCGATCAGCCGCTCCGTCACCCCGCCGATGACCGCCGCCTCGTAGCGGCGCGTGACGCGCCCCGCGAGCAGCGCCTTCAGCGCGTCGCCGCCGACGATCGTCGGCAGGCACAGGTTGGCGAACATGGCCGCGGAGTAGCACTGCACCGCGTCGAGCGGCCGCAGATTCGCGCGCGAGAGGTTGACGTTCAGCCGCCACTTGAAGACGCCGACGCCGTGGCCTGCGACGAGCCCAGCGAAGGCCGAGAGCCAGACCGCGGGCTCGAGGCGCCGCGCCGCTCCCCAGAGCTGGCGGAAGGGCACGACCCAGAAGATCAGCCCGAGGAAGGCCAGGGTGACGGCGAGCTTGATCCAGAGCTTGGGGCGCATGGCCGGGGTCATGATCGCAGCGAGCGCAGCGCGGAGCCGAGCCGAGGCAGGGCCTCCTCGATCTCGCGCTCGCTCACCGCTCCGACGCTCAGGCGGAACCAGCCCTCGTCCCGATCGACGCCGAAGGCCTGGAAGGGGACGATGGCCAGCGCCGCCTCCCCGAGCAGCCAGCGGCGCACGTCCTCGCTGGTGGCGAGGACCGAGCCCTGCGCCGTTCGGCGGCCGAAGGGGTGGATGCGCGCCGCGAGGTAGATCGTGCCCGCGGGCTCGAGGGCGTCGACCGCGAAGCCTTCGGCGCGCAGATCCGTGAATCCGCGGTGGAGCCGCCGCAGGCGCGCGAGAATCGCCTCCTGGAAGCTCGCGAGGTGCTCGCGGACGGCCTCGGCGTCGTCCAGCAGCTCCGCGGTCGCCACCTGCTCGGCGCGCGGCGCCCAGGCGCCGACGTGGCCGAGCACGGCGGACATCCGCTCGATCAAGTCGGCCGGCCCGAGCGCCCAGCCGACGCGCACGCCGGTCGCGGCGAAGGCCTTGCTGATGCCGTCGACCAAGATCGTCCAGCGCGCGGTCTCGGGCACGAGCCCCGGCGGGGTCACGTGCGAGTGCCCGCTCGCCTGCAGCATCCAGTAGACCTGGTCGTACAGGAGGTACGCGGGCCGCTCCCCGCGCCGCTCGCGGGCGCGGTTCTCCGCGACGAGAGCCTCGCAGATCCCGCGCAGGACGCCGGGCTCGAACGAGGTGCCGCTGGGGTTGAGCGGCGAGTTCAAGCACACCAGGCGGGCGCCCTCGAGGGCTCGGGCGAGGTCCTCGGCCCTGGGCAGGAAGCCGGAGGCGGCGTCGCACGGGAGAGCGATCCCCTCGGCGCCGACCAGGTGCGCGTAGTGGTTGTTGTTCCAGCTCGGGACGGGGTAGACCACGCGCTCGCTAGGATCGACCAACGCCCGGAAGGTTCCGTAGAGCAGGGGCCGCGCTCCGCCGGCGATCAGCACGCACTCCGGCGGGTAGTCGAGGCCCAGCTCGCGGGCGTAAAAACCTCGAACGCTCTCGCGCAGCTCGAGCACGCCGTTCGAGGGCGGGTAGTTCGTCTCGCCGCGCTCGAGGGCCGAGACGACCCCCGAGCGCAGGCGATCGGGAATGGGGAACTGCCGCGGGTCGAAGTCGCCGACGGTGAGGTCGCAGATCGCGCGCCCCTCGCGCCGCAGGGCGCGGATGTCGGCGGCGATGCGCAGGATCTCCGAGCCGACGAGCCCGCGCGCCATGGCGCCCGCCCGCTCGCCAGGCCGCGGCCCCGCGTCGCGCGCGAACGCGGAGAGATCGGCTGCGGAGCCTTGCGGGGGGGCCACGCGCGGGACTATGCCACAGGCGCCGAGCGCGGGGAACGGCGCTCCCGAGGCCGCCTACGCCCCTGTGCAGCCGTAAGGGTGCGGTGAAGGGCGCCCGCGGAGCGTGAAGAGCGGCGCGGGCGTGCTAGCCTCCTTCCATCGGCCACCTCGCGGAGAGCGCACCGCTCGGTCCGCCCGTGGCCCGCTCACGAGGAGATCGGACATGTCCGTACGATTCGCTGTCGCCGCGCTTGCGCTGGCGCTGTGCGCTCCGTCGGCGCTCGCGCAGCAGGCGAAGGAAGCCGGAGCCAGCACCGCGAAGCTGAAGCCCGGCGATCCCGCCCCCGCGCTCTCGATCGAGACCTGGGTCAAGGGCCAGCCGGTTGCGAGCTTCGAGAAGGGCAAGGTGTACCTGGTCGAGTTCTGGGCGACTTGGTGCGGCCCGTGCATCGTGCAGATGCCGCACTTGAGCCAGATCCAGCGCGAGCACGGCCCCAAGGGCGTGACCGTGATCGGGGTCACGAGCGAGGACCCGCGCAACAGCCTCGAAGACGTCAAGGAGATGGTCGCCGCCAAGGGCGACGGCATGGGCTACACGGTGGCCTGGGACTCCGGGCGGAAGACGAACGACGCCTGGATGAAGGCCGCCGGGCAGGGCGGCATCCCGTGCTCGTTCCTGGTCGATGGCGAAGGACGCATCGCCTACATCGGCCATCCGATGCTGCTCGACGAGCCGGTCGAGGAGGTGCTGGCCGGCACGTGGGACATCGAGAAGGGCAACGCGGCGCTCGAGAAGGCGATGTCGCGGGTGAACGAGATCTACCGTGCGAGCGCGAGGGATCCCAAGGCGGCCCTGGCGAAGATCGCGGAGTTCGAGAAGGACCATCCCAGGCTCGGCGCGGTGATGGATTCGATGGAGTTCATGCTGCGGTTGAAGATCGAGGACTACGACGCCGCCTACGCGCTGGGCTCGAAGCTCGTGGATCGGGCGATCGCCGCCAAGAACCCGGCGGACTTGAACCAGATCGCCTGGACGATCGTGGATCCGGAGGGGTCGGTAGCGAAAAAGGACCTGGAGCTGGCGATGCGCGCGGCGTCGAAGGCGGTCGAGCTCGCGGGCGAGGACGCCGCGATCCTGGATACGCTCGCGCGGGTGTATTTCCTGAAGGGGGATCGGGCGAAGGCGATCGAGATCCAGGAGCGGGCGGTGAAGGCGGCGGAGGGGTCGATGCGGGCGTCGCTCGAGGAGGTGCTGGAGGAGTATCGGAGGGCGAACGCGCAATAGCGGCGATCGCAGACGTCGGGGAGCGCCCTCTCGCGAGATGCGAGGGGGCGCTTTCGTCGTGGCGCTGGACGAATGGGAATGGGAGCAAGCCTACAGGGGCGCCCTTCGGGCGCTTCGGCGGCCGAGTACGGCCGCCGGATTCCGCGTCCGGTTCGGCCGCTCGAGCGCCGAACCTACCGCGGAATTCAGGTAGCAGAGCTTCGCGCCCGAGAGCGTGGAGCATGGCGATCCAGTCGGGAATGGTTCAATGCAGGACCAGACGTTCGAGCATGGAGAACCGAAACATTGGCGACCCCATCCGTGATGGTCCCACATCCCGAGGCAGCGTCCTCGGCTCCGATCATCGAGTGCCAACGCACCCTACGTCACGATGCCATTCGGGCGCGAAGCTCCGCTACCTGAATTCCGGGCGCGATAAGGGGGCCGTCTTCGGCCCCCTTGAGCGCACGGAATCCGGCGGCCGTACTCGGCCGCCGAAGCGCGCGAAGCGCGCCTCTGCACCACTGAGGCGATGGCGCAACCTTCGAGTCACGATCAAATCTTCACCTCCTCCGCCGCCCGCTCCTCGCGTCGCTCTCCCCGTGCGCGCTCCCTCTTCCGCTGCTCGCGCTTCCACGCCGTCAGCTCCCTCCCGAACCGGTAGGCGATCAGCTTCGTGAAGAACTCCCAGCAGGTCGACGAGCGCACGTGCGACAATCCGCTACCGCGCATCCTGGCGAACACGTTCATCTCGATCGTGCGCACGCCGAGGTAGTGCGCCTTGATCATGATCTCGGGATCCAGGAACCAGCGCTTCGACTTCAATTCCAGCCTTGCGAGCACGTCGCGGTGCAGGATCTTCGGGCTGCCGTTGACGTCGATCGATCCCAGCCTCGGCCAAAGGCAGAACACGAGACCGTTGTAGGCGATCGAGACCACCTTGCGCAGCGGTCCGTCCATCCGGAACCGCCGCCGCACCTTGCCGAGCACGTTCCCGTCGCTGTGTCGGACGGCCTCGAAGAGGCGCACGACGTCCTCCGCGTCCACCTGGCCGTCCGCGGGGATCATCCCGATCCAAGGCGCCGTGCACAGCGGGATGCCGCGCAGGATCCCGTTTCCATAGCCCTCGTTGACCTCGATCCGATGCACGACGAGCGGCAGGCCCTGGCGTGCGAGGTCCCGGAGGATCTCGCCGGTGCGGTCCCGCGACCCGTTGTCGCAGGCCACCAGCTCGAGTCGCACGCCGGCCTTCTCGAATGCCGCGCAGAGCTGCGGAACCGTGTACGGGATCACCTCCTGCTCGTCGTAGCAGGGCATGACGAAGGAGACGTCCGGCGCGGCGAGGCTCACGCGGCCTAGCATAGCCCGCGCTCCAGCCGCCGACCGCGCGGTCCGCTCGAGCCCGCCACGGATCCGCCGCCGCCGGCACGCGCCCCGCCCCCGCGTGGGCGTGCGAGCGGGCGGCGACCCGAGGCGGGCTCGAGCGGACCGCGGCCGCTCAGGACTCCGCAGGGGCCGCCGGCCGAGGTCGCAGGCGTCCTCCCTCGATCGCCTTCCGAGGACGGAAGTCAGCCAGCACCTGGTGCGCCTCTTCCGGCTTCTCGAACACCAATCCGTACGCCCCCGGCGTGCCGTTGCGCACCACGCGGGCGCTCACCGCCTGGCCGCGGTTCACGGCCTGGAGGTCGACGTCGGTTCCCAGCTCGAGCGTCTTCCCGGCGACGGTGAGCAGCGCGCCGCACTCGCTCAGGTCGGTGAGCCGACCCTCGAGCTGTCGCCCGTCCGAGTGCAGCTGCACGAGCAGCGACACGTCGATGCGTGCCTCGCGGCGGCGGTCCTCGAAGCGCTCGACGCCGCCGTCGGTGCGCAGGTGCACGAGGTCGCCGGTTGCCAAGCTCGCCATGGCGCCGCGCACGCCGACGATCGCGACGATTCCGCACTCGCGCGCCTGGATCGCCGCGTGGGAGAGCCAGCCGCCCACCTCGGTGACGATGCCCGCGGCGCGCGGGAAGGCGGGGGTCCAGGTGGGGTCGGTGAAGCGCGCCACCAGGACCTCGCCGCGGCGGAAGGAGTCGATCTCGCTCAGCCCGCGCAGCACGCGCACGCGGCCGCTCACCTCGGCCTTGCCCGCGACGCGCAGGCCCGAGAGCTCGGTCGCCGCGACGGGGACCAGCTCGCCGGCGCTCGCCGAGCAGTCGAGGGACTCGAGCCAGCCCGCCGTGATCTCGGAGGGGACGCGCACGTCGCCGTAGGCCTCGGACTCCTCGCGGCGGGTGCGCGCCCGCACCTCGAAGGCGCGCAGATCGGCGGCCGAGGCCTCCAGCCGCGCCACCTCGTCCGGCAGGAGCCAGAAGACGTCGTCGCCCAGCCGCGTGCGCCGGCCGATCTCCAGGAGCAGCGTGCGCACGAAGGCCAACTGCCGCAGGGCGTGGTGCTTGGCCTCCTCCTTGAGCGCCTGGAAGCGGCGCGCGCGCTCCAGCGCCACGTTCGCCATCCGGCCGCGGGGAGCGTCCAGGAGCATCGGCCGCCGGCGCGCCATCGGCGCCGAACGCGCGGCCATCTCGCGCACGAGCTCGGGGTCTTCGCGGTAGCGCGGCTGCGACAGCTCGTAGTCGTGCGGCGCGCGGTGCCCGAAGAGCTCCAGGAAGCTCGCGAGCGGCTCGTCGCCGCGCTTGTGAGCCGCGAGCCGCTCCATCGCTTCGTGGACGACCGTCGACGGCATGTCGCCCAGGTGCGCGCCGGCATCGAGCCCGCGCCGCTCCAACGCGCGAACCGCCGTCTTGAGGTAGGCGTCCGCCGCCAAGTTCACCTTCTCGGCCTCGACGTACGTCGCCTGCACGAACTGCCGGCGCTCGGACTCGAACAGCTCGACCAGCTCCGCCAGGTCGAGCCGCGAGAGGTCGAGCGCCTCGCGCAGGCGCACCTCGCGCGTCCAGGAGGGAAGCACGTCCTCGCGGAAGGCGCGCTCCAGCTCGCCGGCCGAGCGGGCCAGGCGGAAGGCCGACAGGGCCGAGGGGCCGCGGCTCGTGCGCCGCCGCTCCTCCCCGCGGTTCACGTACAGTGAGCCGAAGACCGACACGGCGAGCGGCGGCGAGTCCGGCTCCACGTCGTAGCGGATCCCGAGCTGACGGCAGGCGAGGTCGGTGCTGCCGCCGTGCGCCCACAGGGCGTCCATCCAGGCCAAGCTGAAGGGCGTCGGTGACGGCAGGAGCTCCGACAGCTCGCCCTGCGCCAGGACCACCTCGCCCGCGCCCGCCTGTCCGACGAGGTCCAAGAGCCGCCGGCGCTCGCGCTCGCGGATCGCCACCAGCTCCTCGCCCGAGCTCGAGAGACGCGTGATGTCGCGCGCCTGGAGCAGGAAGAAGCGGCGCCCGTCGAAGGCCCACTCGATGTCCTGGGGCGTGCCGAAGAGCCGCTCCACGCGCCGGCCCAGCTCGACCAGCGGCGCCAGGTCGAGCGGCGGGCGCTCGGCATCCTTCAGCTCGCCGCTCGCGCGGCCGATCTCGAAGGAGCGCGGGGCCGCGCGGCCCGCGACCAGGTCCTCGCCCAGGCCCTCCACCAGCTCGACCAGCATGGAGCCGGACTCGGCGGGGTGCTCGGTGAAGAGCACGCCGGCCCAGCGCGCCGGGACCATGCGCTGCACCAAGATCGCGCCGACCTCGCGAGCGTTGCCGCCGTAGGCCTGCGCGCGGGCGGAGCTCAGGGAGCCGTGCACCTCGGCGATCGCGTCGAAGAGCCGCCCGCGGTCCACGTCGAGCACGGACTCGAACACGCCTGCGTAGCTCTGCTCGGCTCCGTCCTCGTTCAGCCCCGAGCTGCGCACCGCGACCCGGTCCGCGCCCAGCCGCCTCTGTTCACGCTCGATCTCGCGCCGCGACTGCGCCTTCCACGTGGCTCGCGGCCGCCGGGATTCCAGCGCCTTGGTGGGAATCACGTAGCCATCCGGCACCGGCAGGCCGGCCTCGATCAGACGCGCGAGCCGCGCGGCCTTCGCGCCGGTGCCTTCCACCAGGTGCGCGCCGCGCAGCGGGACCGCCGCCATTCGGCTCCAGCGCTCGAGGGTGCGCGGCCCGACGCGGCTCGCCTCGGTCCGAACCCAGCGCCCCGCGGCCAGGGTGAGGGCCACGATCAGCGCGAGGTTCAGCGCGAGGTAGAGGTTCACCGCCGCGCTGAGGGAGAAGGTCAGAGCGAACAGCAGCCCGGCAGTCGCGAGCCAACCCGCGGCGCGCAGCGGCGTGCGCTTGCGCGCCGAGAGCGCGACTTGCAGCGCGAGCAGGGCGGCGATCAGCGCCGGCAGGAGGTACCGCGGGTCGCGCTCGCCGAGCGCGGGGATCCAGGCGAAGGCCTCCTCGCTTCCGGCGGCGGCCCGCTGGACGACCGTGAAGAACACGACGAAGAGCACGAGCTGGAAGCTGGTGCCGGCGAGGTTGAGGAGCGGCCGGATCCGATGCTCGCGCAGGAGGCGCAGGGTGGCCCGCGAGAGCGCGCGGGGATCGCCGGCGAGCCGAGCCTTCAGCTCGGCGAGGCGTCCATCCAGGCCGGCCTGGACGCGGCGGTCGCGCTCGGCCTTCCACGAGAGCGGCAGGAGCGCGACGCGCAGCAGCGCCACCAGCGCGAGGATGGCGATGGCCAGGCTCCCGCTCGCCGTCTGGAGACCTCCCAGCGCGCCGCTCAGCGGCTCCGAGGCCGCACTCAGGAGGCTCTTGCCCTCGCGCGCCTCGGTCCAGGCGGCGACGTGGGGCTTGTCCTTCGGCGGCACCGAGTAGCCCTCGGGCACCGTGTAGCGGCCGAGGAACTCGTAGCCCATGCGGGTCAGCCGCAGGCCGGCGATCTGCGCGAAGAACGAGCTGCGCTTGTCGTAGCAGGCCGCGATCACCGGGCGGCGCGGGATGGCGCTCAAGCGCGCCTCCAGCTCCGGCGAGG
>DATKBQ010000644.1:0-5358 GCA_035546375.1 Planctomycetota bacterium
GCTGCCCGCGTTCGCACCGGCCTATCGGCCGCTATCCGAAGTGGACGCCTTGCTCGCGGCCTACGCCGACGCCGCGCCGGGCGTCGCGCGGCGCTTGGCGGTCGCGCCGGGGCTGAATGGGATCGAGCTCGGCGCGAGCGGGCCGCTGGCGCTCGAGGAGCGGCCGATGGTGCTGCTCGTCGGCGGCCTCGACGGGACGTCGCTCGCGGGCGGCGAGGCGGTGCTCGCGACGGTCGATCACCTGCTGCGCGCGCCGGAGCGCTTGCCGGAGGGCGTCGCGTTCGTCGCGATTCCGTGGGCCTCGCCGTACGCGCTCGGGCGCACGCTCGAGGGGCGCGCGGAGGGCGGGCGGGACGGGCGGCCGCTGGACGAGGACGGCGACGGGCGCGTCGACGAGGACGGTCCCGACGATCTGGACGGCGACGGGCTCCTGCTGTGGATGCTGATCGAGGACCCGCACGGAGCGTGGGTGCGCGCGGCGGACGGCCGATTCCTCGCGCCTGCGCGCGAGGGCGACGCGCCGCGCTACAGCTTGGTGCGCGAGGGGCGCGACGACGACCACGACGGGCGCTTCAACGAGGACCCCGCGGGCGGGGTCGTGCTCGACCGCAACTTCCCGGTCGACCGCACCGGGCCGTGGGAGGACCCCGCGTGCGGGCCGCTGCCGCTCTCCGAGCCCCAAGTGCGCGCGCTCGCCGATCTCGCGCTGGCGCGCCGGACGAGCTTGGTGATCCTCTTCCAGGGGAACCACGGCGCGCTCGCGATCCCGGGCGGCGTCGATCGCCCCGACGGCGGCGGGCTGTGCTCGCCGGTCGAGCTGAGGACGTTCGAGCGGATCACGGCGGCGTTCGCGGCGGCCACGGGCCGCGCGCAGGCCGGCCCGATGACGCTGCGGCGGGCGCACGGGAGCCAGCGGCCCGGCGCCGCGCTCGATTGGTTCCACGCGGTGGTGGGGGCGATCAGCCTCGAGCTGGCGCCGTGGGGGCCGGGCGTGGATGGCGACGGCGAGGTCGTAGCGCAAGACGCACGCTTCGACTCGGGGGCGCAGGAGGGAGGTCGGCGGTTGGCGGGGCAGCCGGAGGCCAGCGAGCGCGACCGGGCCTGGGCGCGCTGGCTGGACAACACGCGCGGCGGGCTCGGGTTCGTCGAGTGGCACCCCGTCGACCTCGGGGGGGGCCAGCAGGCGCTGGTTGGCGGCTGGGAGCCGCGCACCGTCGACAACCCGCCGCCGGAGAGCCTGGGCCGCGCGCTGCGCGGGATCCCCGATCTCGTGCTCGAGCTCGCGTCGGCGCTGCCGCGCCTGGAGGTGCGCGTGCTCGAGAGCTCGCGCGAGGGCGACGTGTGCCGCGTAACGGCGCGGGTCAAGAACGCAGGGCTCCTGCCGAGCGGGGTCGGCGCGTCGCCGCTGCGGCGCGGGGTCTCGCTCGCGCTCGAGCTTCCGCCGGGCGCGCGGCTCCTGGCCGGCGAGCCGCGCGTCGCGCTCGGCTCGCTCCAGGGCGGGGCGACGAGCGAGACCTGCGCCTGGATCTTGATGGCGCCGCCGGGGTCGGTGCTCGGCGTGCGCGCATCGGCGGATTGCGCGGCGGAGGTCGTGCGAGAGGTGCGGCCGTGAGCGAGCGTGCGGCGGTGCTCGCCCTGTGGCTCTTCGCCTCGACGGCGGCCGTGGCCCAGGAGGCACCCGTGCGGCGGATCACCGCGGCGCCCGACCGGCGCGTGGAGCTGGACTTCCAGCACTACTACGCCGGCGGCGAGCTGCGCTCGGCGCTCGAGAGCCTGGCCGCCGCCTACCCCGAGTTCCTGCGCCTGGAGTCGATCGGCAAGAGCCGCGGCGGCAGCGAGCTGTGGCTGGTGAGCGCCGCGGCGGCGGGCGGGCGCGAGCCGGGCCAACGGCCCGGCCTGCTCGTGGTCGGCGCGCTCGCGGAGGAGGACGCCCACGGGGCGGAGCTGGCGCTCTACACCCTGCTCGACTTGGTCCAGAACCATGCGCGCGATCCCGAGGTGGCGCGGGTGCTGGCGGAGACGACGCTGTACGTCGTCCCTTGCCTGAACCCCGACCTGCGCCGGCGCCTGCTGGAGCCCGCGGAGCCGAGCGCGGAGGCGGAGCCCGGGCGCGGCCCGGTCGACCTCTCGCGCAACTTCCCGGTCGGCTGGGATCCCTACGAGCTGGGAGCTGCGGGGGGGCCGTATCCCCTGTGCGAGCCGGAGGCGCGGGCGCTGGCGGAGTTCCTGCTCGCGCACCCGAACGTCGCGGCCGTGCAGGTCTATGGACGCTCGTCACGCGAGGGATCCGCCGCGACGATCCCGCCTGCCGACGTCGCGGCGATGCGGGCGATTGCGGGGACGGTGGGCGGCGAGCGCGCGATGTGGAGCTGCGCGGACCTCCCCGAGCGCGGCGGCGGTCTCCTGGAGTTCGCTTACCACCAGCTGGGGGCCTTCGGTTTCGAAGCGCGCGGCGCTGCGAGCCGGTCCGTGGCGGAGAGCGGCGTCCTGCCGGAGGTGCTCGACCTCTTCCAGCTCGCGCGCTCGGCCTCGCTCGCGACCCAGCGCTTGGCGCGCTCGCTCCCGCGCTTGGTCCTGGCTTCGCCGCAGGTGCAACGCCTGCGCAGCGACGTGTGGCAGGTCGACGTCGCCGTGGAGAGCACCGGCGACCTGCCTTCGCTCAGCGCCGCCGGGGCGGAGCGCCGAGCGGCTCCGCCGCCGCGCCTGCGGACCGCCGGCGGCAAGGTGCTGGCCGCCGCGCTCCAGGCGCCGGGCGCCGATGCCTTCGAGGTGGCCGGCCGCTCCCTCGAGGACCTCCCGCTGCGCGACCTCGCGCCCGGCGAGCGGCTCGTGGTGCGCTTGGTCGTGCAGGCCCCGCCGGAGGCGACCCTGAAGCTCGAGCTCTCATCCCCCCGCGCCGGCTGGGCCGCAGCCGAGATCGCGCTGCGGTAGGTACGGAGTCAGGACAAAACCCACCAGATTCCTAACACGTTGCCCGCAGCGGGCAGCGTGTCGGGAATCTGGTGGTTTTTGTCCTGACTCCGTACCTACCGCAGCAGGCGCTCGAGCTTCGGCAGGCCGTGCAGGACGATCCGGCCGGTGGCGCCGAGGCTTTCGGCGGAGCACTTGTCCAGGGTGTCCTCGGCGGTGTGCCAGTAGCTGTTGCCGGGGCCGTAGTCGAAGTCGATCAGGTCGACGCTCTCGATCCCGCCCTCCAGGAAGGAGAGGTGGTCGTCCTTGATCGGCTCGCTGCGCCCGCCGACGTGCTGGCCGAGGCCGATCTCCCGGGCGGCCTCGAAGAAGGCGTTCAGGAACTGTTGATTGGAGTACTCGTCGCGCATCAGCCGGAGATCCTTGTCGCCGACGAGGTCCAGCAGCACGCAGGCCTTCACGCGCGCGATGGTGCCGCTCTTCTTCAGCTCCTGCACGTGGTGCCGCGAGCCGTAGCGGTTGTCGGGGTCCTCCCAGTGGGCGCGCATCGCCTCCTCGCCGTCCAGGAAGAGGATCCGGTAGGCGAAGCGCCCGCTGGAGCGCGGCGCGAGCACCCGCGCCAGCTCCAGGAGCACGGCCGTGCCGGAGCCGGAGTCGTTGGCGCCGACGAAGCGGAACGGCATGCGCTTGGTCTCGTAGTGCGTGCACAGGACGATCATCGGCGCCGGCTGGCCGGCGCCCGGCGCGCCCTCGATGTCGGCGTACACGTTGGCCATCTCGACCGGGCCGATGGGGGTCTGCGCGGTGAAGCTCTCGCGCCGGGGCTCGAGGCCGGCCGCGCGCAGCTCACGCTCGATGTAGACCCGCGTCGCCTCGGCCCCCTCGCTGCCCGCCGGCCGGGGGCCGATCGCCACCAGGGCCTCGAGGTGCCGCCAGGCGCGCGCCTGGTCGAACTCCGGACCTTTCACGGCGCCGCAGAAGGGCTGGAGCGCGATCCCTGCGCACAACCCCAGGAGCATCGCACCGCGCCTGCCGCCTTCCACGGGCGCTCGCGCGCGGCTCTGGTGGACGGAGCCCATGGCCGGCGAGCTTATCGCATGGGGCGCGGCGCGGCCAAGGCGCGCGGCGCTGCCCTTTCGCCGCCGAGAACGCCCCCGAAGACACTCGAGGGGGCATTCCAGACCGGCGAAAACGGGTCTAGGGATCGAGCGCAGTGCCCATGCTTTCCCCTCCGAGGTACCCTCGCGGCGCACACGCGCGCCTGAGCACGGCTCAGGTCGAGGGCGCGCACGGTCCGAAGTGGGAGGGCGGCCCCCGCCGTCCCAGGGCTCGCGCGCCGCAGCTCCTGGAGAGCGAGACCCCGCCATGACCGACCCGCAACCGCCGCTCTTCGACCTCGTGCGCGAGAGCCACGACCGCGGCCGCTACGCCGCGCTGCACTGGGAGGGCTCCTTCCAGGACTACCTGGGGATCGTCGAAGCCAACCCGGCCGTGGCGCGCAACGCCTGGCAGCGCTTGCTGGACATGATCGAGCACCACGGCTGGGAGGCGCCGCACAAGCGCGGCGTCGCCCGGCGCTGGAAGATCTTCGACGACCCCTTCGAGGGCGGCCGCGACGCGGTCTACGGCCTGGACGAGCCGCTCGAGACGCTGGTGCAGACGATCCGCGCCGGCGCGCGCGGCTTCGGCCCCGAGCGCCGCGTGATCCTGCTGCACGGCCCGGTCGGCTCGGCCAAGAGCACGATCGCGCGCCTGCTCAAGCGCGGACTGGAGCACTACTCGCGGGAGGACGCGGGCGCGATCTACACCTTCACCTGGGTCGTCGACGGCGAGCTGACTCCCTCGCCCATGAACCAGGACCCGCTGCTGCTCGTGCCGACGGAGGCCCGCGCGGCGGTCGAGGAGCGCCTCAACCGCCGCCAGCGCCGCGACTACCGCCTCTCGATCCAGGGCGAGCTGGATCCGGTCAGCCGCTACTACCTGCGCCTGTTGATGGCGCGCTACGACGGCGATTGGTCGCGCGCGGTCGAGCACGTGCGCGTGCGCCGCTTCGTGCTCTCGGAGAAGGACCGCGTCGGCATCGGCACGTTCCAGCCCAAGGACGAGAAGAACCAGGACTCGACCGAGCTCACCGGCGACATCAACTACCGCAAGATCGCCGAGTACGGGAGCGACTCGGATCCGCGCGCGTTCAACTTCGACGGCGAGTTCAACATCGCGAACCGCGGCATCATCGAGTTCGTCGAGGTCCTCAAGCTCGACGTCGCGTTCCTCTACGATCTCCTCGGGGCGACGCAGGAGCACAAGATCAAGCCCAAGAAGTTCGCGCAGACCGACATCGACGAGGTGATCATCGGTCACACGAACGAGGCCGAGTACAAGCGCCTCCTGAACAACGAGTTCATGGAAGCCTTGCGTGACCGCACGATCAAGATCGACGTGCCGTAC
>DATKBQ010000645.1:0-12653 GCA_035546375.1 Planctomycetota bacterium
CGCTCCGTGGCGGCGGAGCTCGGCTGTGCCGCGCTCGAGTGGGAGCGCATCCCCGCGACGTCCCACGACGTGCTCGTGCACTGCACGCCGGTGGGCTCGGCGGGCGCGCCGCCGGGCTCGCCGGACATGGCTATTCCCGCGGATTGGCTGCGGCCTGGGACGCTGGTCCTCGACGCCGTGTACCGCCCGGTGAAGACCGCGCTGCTCGCGGCCGCGCGCGAGCGCGGCTGCACGGCAGTGCCGGGAGCGGAGTGGTTCGTGCGCCAGGCGACGGCGCAGTTCCGGCTGTTCACCGCTCACGACGCCGACGAGGCGCTCCTGCGCGCGGCGTTCGAGAGCGCCTTGCGCGAATAGCGTGGAGGGCGCGCCCGCGATCGCGCTGCTCGGCCTGCGCTGCAGCGGCAAGACGAGCGTCGGCCGGGAGCTCGCGCGAGAGCTCGGCCTGCCGCTCGTGGACCTCGACGAGGCGCTGCTGGAGCTCTGCGAGGACCGCTCGGCCGCGCCGCTGCGCGCGCGCCATGGGAGCGCGGGCGAGCTGCTCGCGGCGGTGGGGGAGGCGCGCTTCCGCCGCCTGGAGGCCGCGGCGCTCGCGCGGGCGCTGGAGGGCGGCGAAGCCAAGGTGCTCGCCACCGGCGGCGGCGTGGTCGAGCTCGAGGCGAGCCGCGCGCTGCTCGCCGAGCGCGCCTTCTGCGTCTGGCTCTCGGTCGATCCGGCCCGGCTGCGCGAGCGGCTCGCGCGCGACCCGACGCCGAGGCCGCCGCTCCTGGGAGCCGACGCGGCCGGCGAGATCGAATTCCTGCTGCAGCGCCGAGAGCCGCTCTACCGGGCGGTCGCGGACCGGGTGCTCGACTGCGGCGACGATGCGCCCGCCGCGCTGGCCCGCCGAATCGCCGGCTGGGTGCGCGCAAGCCGCGCTCCCGGCGGGACTTAGGGAAACGCGGCGGACCGAGAAGGAGGCTTGATGATGCGCGTGGCCGACCCTAGACTGGTCGTCACGCAACGCGCGGTGGAGCAGTCTGGCAGCTCGTCGGGCTCATAACCCGGAGGTCGCAGGTTCAAATCCTGCCCGCGCTACCATCCAAGGAAGGCCGGAGCCCACAGGGCTTCGGCCTTTATTCGTTCCCGCCCGGTCACGGAGGGGTTCGCTGGTTCGACCGTCGGGTCGAAAGGGAACGAAAAAGGATTGATGGACCCGTGGGTGAAGGGACCCAATTGGGTGAACCCTGAAACCGCCGCCCTGTCGGCTACTTCAAGAATGCAATTTGAACTAGCCGGACCCAGCCGGCTTCGTCGAGGCTGCGAGCCGGGTTGGCCGGTCTTGGGCGTGCCGAACAAGGGGAGACCAGCCGCCCACGGCGGGCGCGAGCCAAGCCGGGTCGTCACGCCAAGGCGGCGTCGGGCTACGGCAGGAACGTGACTGCCACGGCGTCGGAGGTCTGGAACCCCGACGCCTGGCCCGGATCGCGGAACCAGCACTGGAAGTGCCAGGTCGAGCCGGCCGTGATCTGGGTCGCGGGGGTAGGCGGAGCGCCGAAATCGAGCCGATGGGTCATGCGCCCGGAACCGTCGGACATCCCGACCGGCAAGCGAGCGATCCCGGTCGCACCGCCGCCTACGCACAGGAAGCCCGAGCCGAACGGCATCTGCACGGCGCTCGGCCCGTAGAAGAAGAGGCCGAACTTCGAGGGAACCACGCCGCGCGCTTCGAGCACGAGCAGGTCCCGGGCCAGGCTGGCGCTCCCCAAGGCGCGCATCGTCGCCGCCTGGCCGGTCGAGTTGGGCGTGCTCGCGCAGTAGGGCATGCCGATCTCGGGCGCGTAGCGCCGCACGCGAACGGCGTCGGCTCCGTCTTCGAACGTGGCGAAGGAAGCGAAGCCCCAGGGGTCGGCGCCCGGCAGCTCGACCAGCGCCGCGTCGTACGGGCCGCCCAGCTCGGGCACGAGATGGCTGAAGATCGGCTGCGCGCCGGCAAGGTCGAGACCGACCAGCGCCGTGCCGATCACGTTCCCCTGGCCGTCCGTCTGCTGCTCGACCGTCAACAAGTCGCCGGTGCCGTCGAGGTCCAGATCGCCCGGCGCGACCATCAGGAAGGCGAAGAGCGAGGACGCCGGCGACGAACTCCACTGGTTCAGCAGGCTTCCAGTGCTGCTCGAGAAGTTGCGGGCGAGGTCCTCGAAGAAGGTGCCGACGGCCAGGTCGTCGAGCCCGTCGCCGTCGCGGTCGGGCGTGCGCACCAGGGGCTCGTTGTTCCCGCTCAGGAGGCCGATGCTCGGGCCGCGGTGCACGGCCAGCACGTGGCCGGTGAGCCCCGAGCGCACGTCGACGCGCGGGCCGAGCGCGTCCAACCCCGTCGTGGCGAACTCGTCCACGCCGTCCCCGTCGCGATCCTCCAGGCGCACGACCTTGTTGCCGATGTTCGAGCCCGGCGGTTCCGCCACCCCGGAGTAGAGCGCCGCGCCGGTCGCGCCCGAGAAGAGCTGCAAGTGCGGCGAGCCGATCGCCGCCACGGGATCCGCGCGGCAGAGCACGTCGGTGTGCCCGTCTCCGTCGACGTCGCCCAACGCGATCGCCGGACCTTCCATCAGCACGATCCCGGCCGGCGGCACCATGTGCGCCAGCAGCCCGCCGTGCGCGCCCGAGTACACCTCGATCCAGCCGTCGGGTGAATTCGCCGCCCCGGAGTGCGTGCCGACCATCACCAGATCGCGCACGCCGTCGCCGTCGCGATCGTCGACCGCAACGAGGCTCTGCCCGAAGAAGAGCGGGACGTTGGGTACGGCGAGAGCGAAGAGCAGCGCGCCGTTCGCCCCGGAGTGCACCCAGGCGACCTTGCCTGCGCCGTGGGTCCGCGTTCCCAGCCCCAGCTCCCCGACGCCGTCCCCGTCCAGGTCGGGCAGCGCGAACATCCTCGAGGCCCAGTCGTGGGGCACCCCCGCGGGGCGCGGAATCGTGTACACGATGTCGGTCTGGGCCGCGGCCGGGGCCGCGAGGAGGATCGCTAGCAGGAGGGGATGGATGCTGGTCATGGCCTTCCTGGGATGGTGGAGAGTCGACTCCAGTCTAGGTGCCGCGCGTCCCTGCGTGGCGCGTCCGTAGCCGGAAACCACGCGCCGAGCGCGCGGGATAGGATGTCCGGCCGCGGCGCGCGCATCGGGGCTTGCGCCGGCGCCACTTCACGGAGGTCGACCATGGCATTCGAACGAGCGCAGATCGAGTCCAACCGCGCGTTCTTCGCCGCCAAGCTCAGCGCGGAGAAGCAGAAGAACGACGTGATCCGCAAGGTCAAGGAGGGAGCGGGCGACTTCCTCTTGCTCGACACGCGCGGGCGGCCGGCCTTCCGCAAGGCGCACATCAAGGGCGCCCTTTGCCTGCCGCTGGAGGAGCTGGACGAGCTGGCCGCGAGCCTGCCGCGCGACCGCGAGCTCGTGACCTACTGCTGGAACCACACGTGACACCTCTCGGCGAAGGCAGCCCTGCAGTTGGCAGAGCGCGGCTTCTACGCCAAGGAGATGAACGCCGGGTGGGCGGAGTGGACCGCCGACTCCCTCCCCGTGCACGAGGGCGAAGCGGACGGCCTGCGCTGCTCCTGCAGCGCATGACGAGTCCACCCCAGCCGGTCGCGCGTCGGGTAGGCGCGCGGTAACGCGAGCTGATGCACCGTAGCTGAGACGGTTCACCCGCCTACGCACACGTGCGTAGGTCCGGGACAACCTTTGCGTACGGGCTTCGCTTTTCGCCCTGCAGGCTCGACAAGCGCACGGGGACGAGGACCATCGTCCGTAGATGGGACCCATGACGATGCTCGACGCCATCGGCTCCACGCCGCTGCTCCGCCTCGAGGGCCTCCTGGTCAAGCTGGAGTGCTCCAACCCCGGCGGCAGCATCAAGGATCGCGTGGCGCGCTTCATGGTGCAGGAAGCCTTGCGGCGCGGCGAGCTTAAGGACGGCGACACGCTGGTCGAGGCCACGTCGGGGAACACCGGCATCGCCCTGGCGATGGTCGGGCGCGAGCTGGGGCACCCGGTCTTGATCTTCATGCCCGAGCACATGAGCCCCGAGCGCCGCGATCTGCTCGAGCGACTGGGCGCGACCCTGCAGCTCACGCCGCGCGAGCTGGGCTTCGAGGAACCCATCCGCCGCCGCGACGCCTACCGCGGACAGCCGGGCTTCTACGTGCCCGACCAGTTCGCGAACCCCGACAATGCACGCTGCCACGAGACGACGACGGGTGCCGAGCTCTTGACCCAGCTTCGCGAGCTGGGCTGCGAGCGCCTCGACGCCTTCGTCGCGGGAGTCGGGACCGGCGGGACGCTGATGGGCGTGGGCCGCGCGCTGCGCGCGGTCTTCCCGCGCCTCCTGCGCGTCGCCGTGGAGCCCGAGGAATCGAGCGTCTTGAGCGGCGGCCCCGCGGGCGAGCACGAGATCCAGGGCATCGGCGACGGGTTCGTGCCCGAGCTGGTGCGCATGGACGAGGTGGACGAGGTGGCGCGGGTCTCGAGCGGCGCGGCGCGCGCGACGGCGATGCGCATCCGCCGCGAGCACGGCTACTGCGTGGGGATGAGCTCGGGCGCGAACACCGCCGCGGCGCTGGAGCTGGCCGTGCGCGGGCTCTCGGTCGCGACGGTGTGGCCGGATTGCTCGGACCGCTACGTCTCGAGGGGCCTCCCGGGCCCGGCGGGGGACGAGCTGCGCTGTCCCTTGCACGGGCGCTGCGAGTCGCGGCGCAGGGCCATCCTGGGGTAGCGTTCGCGGCCTGCAGGGCCCGCCGAGCGGCGGGGGGCCCGGGTCTCGCATGCGTTCTGCGCCGGGGGCCCGAATGACCATCCGGCTCTTCCGTATCGGGAGGGTAAGCACCGTCCCAACAACGCTGGAGGAGTCATGAAGGTCGAGCAAGTGATGACCCGCGACCCGCAGGTCGTGGAGAAGAAGACACCCCTCCGCGAGGCGGCGGAGAAGATGCGCGAGCTGGACGTGGGCTTCCTGCCGGTCGTCGACGACGGCCGCTGCGTGGGCGTGGTCACCGACCGGGACATCACGGTGCGCGTGACCGCCGAGGGTCGCGATCCCGGCCGCGCGCGCGTCGAGGAAGCGATGACGCCGAGCTTCATCTCCTGCCGCCCCGGCGACGATCTGGCGCGCGCGGAGGAGCTCATGCAGCGCAACCAAGTGCGCCGGCTCTTGGTGATGGGCGAGCGCGAGGACCTGGTCGGCGTCGTCTCGCTCGGCGACGTGGCGCTCAAGGACTCCTCCGCGGGCGGCGAGGTGCTGAAGGACGTGTCGAAGCCGAGCTGAGGCCGCGGCGGAGCGCGGGATCCGGCGGTAGGGGCCGGCAGGGCGCCCTTCCAGCCTGGGAGCGACTTGCCGCGCGAGGTCTCCTCAGCGCTCGGCGCCCGAGCCCCGCTGGCGGCAGGTGCGCACCGCCGACACCAGCGCATCGGCAGGCGCGCTCTTGCTCAAGTAGGCGGACGCGCCGGCGTCGAGCATCGTCTGCGCCATCGACTGCTCGTCGTTCATCGAGAGGCCGATCACCCGCACGCCGGGGAGCTCGGCGCGGATGCGGCGCGTGGCCTCGACGCCGGAGAGGATCGGCATGCCCACGTCCATCACCACCACGTCCACGTCGCGCTCGCGCGCCAGCTCGAGCGCCTCGGCGCCGTTCCCCGCCTCGGCCACGACCTCGATGTCCGGCTCGGCGGAGAGCAGGCTCGCCAGCCCCTCGCGCACGATGTCCTGGTCGTCGGCGAGCAGGACCCGCAGCTTGCCGTCGCGCCGTCCGCGCTCCCCCGGGATCGCCCGGGGCTGCCCGTGCGGCCGTGTCGAGCGCGGCGGCGGCTCGGCGGGCGCCGTGCGCGCGTAGGGCGCGACGAGCACCGCGCTCGAGCCACGCCCCGGGGCGCTGGTGATCTCCAGCCGTCCGTCGATGGCCTGCATCCGATCGCGGACGCCGGCCAGCCCGGAGCAGTCCTGCCGCCGGCCGGCGAAGCCTGACGGGTCGAAGCCCTTCCCGTGGTCGCGGACCTCGATGCGCACCCGCTCGGAGTGGTGATCGAGGACGAGCTCGGCCCGCTCGACTCCCGCGTGCTTGATCACGTTGAACAGGAGCTCGCGGACGGATCGGAAGAGGACCAATCGCACCTCCGCCTCGAGCGCCGGCCCGTCCGGCCCGGCGCGCACGTCGACCTCGAGCCCGTGCTGCTCCTTCATCTGGCGCGCCAGCCATTGCAGGGCCGCTCCCAGGCCCGACTCGTGGAGGATGGTCGGGCTCAGCTCGCAGGTCAGCGAGCGCGAGGCGAGCACCGACGCCTCGATCAGCTCCGTCGCCTGGGCGAGGAGCCGCTCGCGCTGCTCGCCGTCCGTGATGCCCTGCAGGCGCGCGAGCTTGAGCCGGGCCGCGAAGAGCAGCTGCTGCAAGTGATCGTGGAGCAGGCCGGCGATGCGCCGGCGCTCGCGCTCCTCGGCGTGGGCGAGCTGCCAGGCCAGCTCGCGCAGCCGCAGGGCGCGCTGCTCCGCCTCGCGCGTGCGCTCGGCGAGACGTTCGTTCAGGAGCCGCAGGCGCTCCTCGTTGCGCATCAGCGCCTGCTCGGCCCGCTTGCGCTCGGTCAGCTCGATGAGCGCCGTGAGGAATGTCGTGCCCGCGCGCGACATGTCGATCCGCCGCGAGCGCAGCTCGACCGGGACGGTCCTGCCTTCCCGCGTGTGCAGGCGCAGCTCGGTGGTCATGCCCTCGCGCTCGACGCGGAAGCGGCGCAAGTGCCCGTCGAACCTCGGGCGATCCTCCTCCAGGACGTGCAGCCGGAAGGGATGGCCGAAGAGGAGCGAGCGCGCGAGAGCGAGCAGTCGCGCTCCCGCCACGTTCACGTCGGTGATCATCCCGTGCGCGTCGAGCGTCACGTAAGCCACGGGCGCGAAGTCGTAGAGGTCGGTGAAGCGCGCGAGCGACTGCTCGAGCTGGTCGCGCGCCTGCTGGAGCTGCGAGTTCTGCGCCCGCACCTCCTCCTGGGTCAGCTCGAGCTCGTGCAGCGCGGCGTGGAGCCGGTCGTAGTCGCGCTGCCGATCGGGCGCATCCGCCGGCGCGGCTGGACGCGGCCGGATGTCGTGCTTGCGGGGGGTCATCGGCGCCGGGCGCGTTCCATCCTACGGGTGCGCGCGCCAGCCCCGTGCTCTCCGTGGTCGAAGGCCCTTTCCGGGATCCGGGACGGGCGGCCAGCCGAAGCGATCGCCATGCATGGATCCAGCACTCCCGACCCCGCCGCCGGCGGGCTCGAGGCTCTGGCCAGCGGCTACGCGGGGCAGGCCGACGAGGCCGAGCGCCGCGCGGCCACCGTGAGGAACGTGCTCCTCGGCGGAGCGCAGCAGGCCCCGCTGCGAGGCTCCACGCACTCGCCGCCCTGAAGTTCCCTCTCCGCTGGGACCCCGTCCGGGCGATTCATTAGGATCCACGGCGGATGGCCAAAGGCAACGAGAACGCGTCCGGTCGCCGGAGAAGCGCGGCGCGCAAGGCGCGTCCGAAGAGTCCCGAAGAGCGCGCGAAGCTCTCACCCAAGCGCGACCCCGTGTCCGTCGTCGGCGTCGGCGCTTCCGCCGGCGGCCTCGAGGCCTTCTCGGACCTGCTCCAGGCCCTGCCCGAGAGGCCGGGCTTCGCGCTGGTCCTGGTGCAGCACTTGGCGCCCGCGCACACCAGCTCGCTGCCCGAGCTGCTCTCCAGGCAGACCAGCCTGCCCGTGGTGCAGGCGAAGGACGGGATGAGGGTCGAGGTCGACCACGTTTACGTCATCCCGCCCAACGCGCAGTTGGAGCTCGGCGAGCGCCTGCGGCTCCGGCCGCGACCGAGCGGCCGCGCGCAGTTCAACCCGATCGACCTCTTCTTCAGCTCGCTGGCCAAGGAGCGCGGGGCGCGCTCGATCGGCGTCGTCTTCTCGGGGACGGCGTCGGATGGAACCTCCGGCTTGCGCGAGATCAAGGCCGCCGGCGGCGTGGCCCTGGCCCAGGACCCGGACACGGCGCGCTACTCCGGGATGCCTTCGGCGGCGATCGCGAGCGGCGTGGTCGACCTCGTCCTCTCGCCGAGGCAGATGGCCGCCGAGCTGGTCAGGCTCGCCCGCCACTCCTTCGTCAGCTTGGCCGTGCCGCGCGTGGCGGGCGACGAGCTGGGGATCGACGGGACCCAGCTCCAGCGCATCTTCCACATCCTGCGCGCCGCGAACGGGGTCGACTTCACGCACTACAAGCCGCGGACCATCCAGCGGCGCCTGCAGCGCCGCATGGTGCTGCACAAGCTGACCGACGCGGCTCGCTACGTGCGCTACCTCGAGGAGGACGAGGCCGAGGTCCAGGCGCTGTACCGCGACCTCCTGATCCACGTCACCCACTTCTTCCGCGATCCCGAGACGATCGAGGCGCTCCAGCGCCACGTCTTCCCGAAGATCCTGGCCGCGCACGTCGGGTCGGCGCCGATCCGCATCTGGGTGCCGGGCTGCGCCTCGGGCGAGGAGGCCCATTTGATCGCGATCGCGCTGCTCGAGTTCCTCTCCGAGAAGGAGCAGGCGGTGCCGGTGCAGATCTTCGCCACCGACGTGAGCGAGAGCTCGCTCGAGGTGGCGCGCGCCGGCACCTACCCCGCCTCGATCGAGGCCGACGTGTCGCCCGAGCGCTTGCGGCGCTTCTTCCGCCGCTCCGACGGCAGCTACACGGTCGCCAAGCCGGTGCGCGACATGTGCGTGTTCGCGCGCCAGGACCTGACGCGCGACCCGCCGTTCTCGCAGCTCGACCTGATCGTGTGCCGGAACGTCCTGATCTACCTCGGCCCGGCCCTGCAGAAGCGGCTCCTGACCAGCTTCCACTACGCCCTGAAGCCGACCGGGTTCCTGATGCTGGGACGCTCGGAGTCGGTCGGTCCGGCCAGCGGGTTGTTCCAAGTCGACAAGACCCACAAGCTGTACACGAAGAAGCTCGTCGACCTGCCGGCGACTGCCTACGCCGTGCAGCCCTGGACGCGCTCGCCCGGGCTCGAGCTGCCGCGCCGCAAAGCGGGTTACGGTCCATCGCTCGCCCTCGAGGCGGATCGCAGGCTCTTGGAGCGCTTCGCGCCGCCCGCGGTGCTCGTGAACAAGGACCTCCAGATCCTGCAGTTCCGCGGCCGCACCGGCACCTTCCTCGAGCCCGCGCCCGGCGACGCCAACCTCAACGTGCTGCGCATGGCGCGCGAAGGGGTGCTCCAGGGACTGCGCTCCGCGCTCGACGCGGCGCGAAAGAGCGGCGCGCCGGCGCGCAAGGAAGGCTTGGCCGTGCGCGCCGGCAGCGACACCGTCGACTTCGACCTGGAGGTCATGCCGCTCGAGGGGGCGGACGAGGAGCACAGCTTCCTGATCGCCTTCGAGGAGCGCACCCCGGACCGCGCTCCCGCGCCCCCGCGGAAGGCCGCGGGACGGCGTCGCCGCGCCGAGGACCCCGATGCGCGCGTGCGTCGTCTCGAGCAGGACCTGGACGCGCTACGCGAGTTCCTGCAGTCGACGATCCAGGAGGTGGAGACGGGCAACGAGGAGCTGCAGTCGGCCAACGAGGAGATCCTGTCCAGCAACGAGGAGCTGCAGTCGACCAACGAGGAGCTGGACACGGCGAAGGAGGAGCTGCAGTCGACCAACGAGGAGCTGAACACGGTGAACGATGAGCTGCAGGGGCGCAACGAGGAGCTCACGCGCCTCAACAGCGACCTGGTCAACCTGCTGGGCAGCGTCCACATCGCCATCGTCATGCTCTCGAGCGACCTGCGCATCCGCCGCTTCACGCCCGCGGCCGAGCGGCTGCTCAACCTGATCCCGAGCGACGTCGGACGGCCGATCGGGCACATCAAGCCGAACCTGGTTTGCCCGGACCTCGGGCAGCTCGTCTCCGAGGTGATCGACAGCGTGGTGACGCGCGAGATGGAGGTCTCCGACGGCGAAGGGCATTGGTACTCCCTGCGCGTGCGACCCTACAAGAGCCTCGACAGCCGGATCGACGGGGCCGTGCTGGCGCTGTTCGACGTCAGCTCCGCGAAGCACCACGAGCAGGCGCTCGAGGCCGCGCGGCGCTACGCCGAGGCGATCGTGGAGACGATCCGCGAGCCGTTGCTCGTCGTCGACTCGGACCTCACCGTGCGCTCGGCCAACCCCGCCTTCCTCCAGCGGTTCGGCCTGGAGGAGGAGAACGTCCTGCGGCGCCCGGCGGGCAGCCTGCTCGGCGGCGACAGAGGCCTGAACCTGGTCGAGCTGATCGCGGACGTCCTGCGGGAGGGCCGGCGCCTCAGGGACTTCGAGTTCGAGCAGGATCTCCCCGGGATCGGGCGACGGCGCATCTTGATCAACGCGCGGCGGATCGAGGGCGAGGGCGAGCGGCCGGCGCTCGCCCTGCTCGCCTTCGACGTCACCGAGCCGCTCTGAGCGCGCCGCATTGTCCTTCCTCCCGCTCTGGATCGCCGCCTTGTCGTTCGCCGATTCCCTGGGCCAGGAGCCACGGCCGCACGGAAGGCCGGTGCTGCCCGCGCCGGAGGAGATCGCGCAGCTCCCGCCCGACGGCGGGCCGCGCTTCAACCGCCTGGTCTTCGAGAAGAGCCCCTACCTGCTCCAGCACGCGGCGAACCCGGTCGACTGGTGGCCGTGGGGCGAGGCCGCGCTCGAGCGCGCGCGCGAAGAGGACAAGCCGGTCTTCCTCTCGATCGGCTACGCCACCTGCCATTGGTGCCACGTGATGGAGCACGAGTCCTTCGAGGACCCTGACGTGGCGCGGGTCCTGAACGCGGGCTTCCTGTGCATCAAGGTCGACCGCGAGGAGCGGCCGGACGTCGACCACCTGTACATGAGCGCGACCCAGGCGCTGACCGGCTCCGGCGGATGGCCGCTGACCTTGATCCTGTTTCCGGACGGGAGACCGTTCTTCGCCGCCACCTACATCCCGAAGGAGCCCCGCTTCGGGCGGCCGGGGCTGGTCGATCTGCTCGGGCGCGTGCGCGAGCTGTGGACGAGCGACCGCGAGGCGCTGGCCGAGGACGCGCGGCGCATCACCGATCATCTGGCCAAGTCCTCGCCCGGCGTGCCGAGCGAGCTGCCGGGGCGTGCGGCGATCGACGCGGCGTCCCGCCAGCTGGCGCAGAGCTACGACGCCGCCCACGGGGGCTTCGGCAACGCCCCCAAGTTTCCGGTGCCGCACCAACTGCTGCTCCTCTTCCAGCAGGCCGAGCGCACGGGCGACGCGCGCGCGCGGGAGATGGCGCTGGAGACGCTCGCGGCCATGCGCCGCGGCGGGATCTGGGACCACGTCGGCTACGGGTTCCACCGCTACTCGACCGACCGCGAGTGGCGCGTGCCGCACTTCGAGAAGATGCTCTACGACCAGGCGCTGCTCGCGATGGCCTACGTCGCGGGCTGGCAGGTCAGCGGGCGCGCGGAGCTGCGGCGCACGGCCGAGCAGGTCTTCGAGTACGCACTGCGCGAGCTCCGGGAGCCCGGCGGCGCGTTCGCCTCCGCCGAGGACGCCGACAGCGAGGGGGAGGAAGGCCGCTTCTACACCTGGACGGTGGAGGAGCTGCGCGCCGCGCTGGGCGAGGAGCGCTCGAAGCTCGCCGAGAGGGTCTTCGGCGTGACGCGCGAGGGCCACCTCGAAGGCCGGAGCGTGCTGCACTTGGCGGCGGCGCCCGAGGAGCTGGCGAAGACGCTCGGCCTCGAGCCCGCGGACCTGGCGCAGCGCGTCGAGGCGATCCGCGCGCGCCTTTTCGCCGCGCGCGAGGCGCGCCCGCGCCCGCTGAAGGACGACAAGGTGCTCGCCGACTGGAACGGCCTGATGATCGCCGCGCTGGCGCGCGCCGCGGCGGCCTTCGACTCGCCCGAGCACGCCCGCGCCGCCGAGCGCGCCGCCGACTTCGTGCTCGCGCAGCTCGCCGACGAGCGCGGCCGGCTGAAGAAGCGCTGGCGCGAAGGCCAGGCCGGGCTGCCGGGCACCCTCGAGGACCACGCCTTCCTCGCCTGGGGGCTGCTCGAGCTGTACCAGGCGACCTTCGATCCGCGCTGGCTCGAGCGCGCCCGCCAGCTCGCCGACGCGATGGTCGCTCACTTCCACGACGCCGAGCGCGGCGGCTTCTACCTCACCGCCGACGACGGCGCGAAGCTCATCCTGCGCGCCAAAGACTCTTACGACGGCGCGCTCCCCTCCGGCAACTCCGCCGCCGCCCTGGCCCTCCTCCAGCTCGCCCGCATCACTGGCGAGCCGCGCTACGACGACCTCGCCGCCGGCACCCTGAAAGCCTTCGCCGGCGACCTCGCCGCCGCCCCCGCCTCGCGCACCTTCATGCTGCTCGGCCTCGACTTCGCCCTCGGCCCCTCCTTCGAGGTCGTCATCGCCGGCGACCCCTCCGCACTCGACACCCAAGCCCTCCTGCGCACCGCCCGCGCCTCCTACCGCCCCGCCCCGGTGCTCCTCCTCCGCCCGCCCGGCGACGCGCCGATCACCACCCTCGCCCCCTGGACCGAGCCCCACGCCCCCCTCGACGGCCTCGCCGCCGCCTACGTCTGCCGCGACTTCGCCTGCCGCGCCCCGACCACCTCGCCCGAAGATCTCGCCGCCTCGCTCTCGCCGCGCCTGCCGGCGAAGTGAGGGGGTTCGAAGATCCGCCTCGTTGGGAG
>DATKBQ010000646.1:0-2365 GCA_035546375.1 Planctomycetota bacterium
GCGGCCGAGAAAGTAGAACTTTGACTACGACTCAGAAGTTGCCCAGTTCGCCGGCCTGACCCCTCGGCTCGCCATGCGCTACATTCCTGGCATGCCCCTCGCCGTCGCCCGCGACCTCGAGCGCCGCCTCTCGCCCTACGGTCGCCATCTGCTGGCGCGCTGCGGCGAGTACGCCAGCTCGCTGCACGCCGAGGAGGCCGGCCCCGAGCACCTGCTGTCGACCCTGATGGACGACGAGGCCTGCGCCGCGCACCGGGCCGTGCTGCACGCCTTCGCCGATCCCGAGTCCATCTCGAGCGAGGCCCGCGCGATGTCGGCCGGCATCATGGTCACCGGTTCCGCCGCCTCGCTCGCCTTCTCGGTGCGCGGCGTCCGCGCGCTGGAGCGCGCGCGGGAGCTGGCTTCGTCCCACCGCCCCGAGGTGACGCCGGCGCACCTCCTGCTCGCCTGCGTGGGCGAGCTGGAGGACGACCTGCGCGCGGCGATCGACGCCGCGGGCTTCGAGCCGAGCGCGCTCGAGTCGCTCCTGGGCCCCGCCGACGACGCGCCCTGGCCGCAGCGGGGACCGCTCTTCCGCCGCTTCTCCGAGGGTTCCAAGCGTGCACTCTCTGCGGCCGCGCGGGTGGCGCGCCAGGCGTCCGATGCCGCCATCTCCCCCGCGCACGTGGTGCTCGCCGTGCTGCAGTCCGAGACCGAGCTGGCGCGCGCGGGCGGGATCTCCGCCTCGCGCGCCAGGCTGCTCCTGCGCGGGAGGACCGCCGACCCCACCTCGCCCCCGCCCCGCGAGATCCCAGCGGACGAGGCCTTGGAGGGATTCCTGGGCCGCCTTCCGGAGGGTGCCGGCAGCTTGCTGATGCTGCGCGGGTTCCATGCCGGCGGGACGCCGGAGCTCGCCCAGATCCTCTCCCGCCACAGGATGAGCGCCGCGCTCCTCGAGCGCGCGCAGGCCGGATTCGAGGATCCCGACCCGCCCGGGACGTATCCCCCGGAGTCGAGTCAGCCGCCCGGCGAGCCTCGACGCCGGCCGGGATCCGATCTATAGGAAGAGGGACCGACCCCTCGCGCCATGCTGTGCCAGAGCTGCAAGGAGAACCCGGCCACCGTGCACGTCACGGAGGTGGTCCAGGGCGAGGCCGATCCCGCCCAGCCGGACGCCGGGCTCGCGAACGTGGTCCAGGAGCAGCACCTGTGCGAGGGCTGCGCGCAGGCGGCGAACCTGCCGCACATGCCGGCGATCAAGAAGAGCGTCGCGGAGATCTGGAAGCTCCTGCAGGCCTCGGCCCAGCGCGGGCGCAAGGAGGTCGGCGTAGCCTGCCCCGATTGCGGCATGACCCTGCTCGAGTTCCGCCAGCGCGGCCGCTTGGGCTGCCCCAAGGACTACGAGGTCTTCACGCCCCACCTGCGGGAGCTGTTCGAGCGCATCCACGGAGCGACCCGCCACGTCGGCCGCGGCCCCGGGCTGGACGAGGTCGCCCTGCAGCGCATGCAGAGGATGAACGAGCTCCAGGCGCAGCTCGAGGCGGCGATCCGAGACGAGGCGTACGAGCACGCGGCGCAGCTCAGGGATCAGCTCAAGTCGCTGCAGGAGCCCTGAGGCGGGGCGCAGGCTGGCGCAAGCCTACAGGGGCGCCCTTCGGGCGCTTTCGCGGCCGAGTACGGCCGCGAGATTCCGTGCGCTCAAGCGGCCGAAGACGGCCGCTTGAGCGCACGGAATTCAAACAGGAAGAGCTTCGCGCCCCAGTGCAAGGCCGAGCGCAGCCGATTCGCCTGAAAGCTCCTCACGCGAGACCTGAGGGCGCGAAGCTCTGCTACTAGACTCCACGGGAGGATCAGCGCTCGAGCGGCTGATCCGGACGCGGAGCGTCCTCGCGGCCGTACTCGACCGCGAAAGCGCCCGAAGGGCGCCCCTGCACGCTTGCTCTCTCGTCCTCCAAGCCCTCAGGACGATCCGGGAGTCCTGAGTGCTCCGGAAGCTCGGCACGCCGCAGGCCTGACCCACACGCCGCTGCCGCCCGGAGCCACTCCGGGCGCGCTCAGCCTTCTCCACAGCCCCACCCTGGAGCCCCGGCGCCCGCAAGTGCATCATGGAGGGTGCCGACGGGTCCGCGCTCCGAGCCGATCCCGCGCCGTTTGGCGCGGAGCGCGTCAACCCTGAAGGCCTTGAAGGACGACAACGAGGGGTTAGCTGCTTGCTGCGCCGCCCGAGCCGCACGGCCGCGCTGCTCACGGCTGCCGCTCCCCCCAGGCGAAGCGCACGGAGACCCTACGACATGTTCGATCGCTTCACGGACCGCGCCAAGAAGGTCATGAACCTGGCCCGCCAGGAGGCCCAGCGCTTCAACCACGAGTACCTCGGCACGGAGCA
>DATKBQ010000647.1:0-2028 GCA_035546375.1 Planctomycetota bacterium
GAGCAGGGGGCAGTCCGGGAAGCGCGCGGCGAAGGTGAGCAGGTCGCCGCGTCTGCGCACGGCAAGTGCGCTGATCAGGGTCGAGTCGAGGCCCCCGGAGAGGAACGCCCCCACCGGGACGTCGGCGCGGAGCTGCAGCCGGACGGCATCCTCGAGGGCGGTGCGAAGCTCATCGCGCCAGCCCCGGGGCGGCTCGCTCGCAGGGGGGGGCAGCTGAAACCAACGACGGGCGCGCGCGCGCCCGTCGCGCCACTCGAGCCAGGTGCCCGGAGCCAGCTTGCGCACGCCGGCCGCGATCGTGCGCGGGCCTGGTACGAAGCCCAGATCCAGATACGTGGCGAGGGCGTCGCTATCGATGCGCCGCGCGAAGGCCGGGCCGGCGAGGACGGCCGAGAGCTCGGAGCCGAAGACCAGCGCGTCCGGCGCGGCGCGCACGTAGAGCGGCTTGATGCCCACCGGGTCTCGCACCAGCAGCAGCCTGCGTTCGCATGCGTCCCAGGCGGCGAAGGAGAACATCCCGTTCAGCTGGGGGAGTACGGCGAGGCCGCGCGCCTCGAGGAGCTCGAGCAGCACCTCGGTGTCGGACCGCGTGCGCCAGCGGAAGCCCGGCAGCGCGCTGCGCAGCTCCGGGTGGTTGTAGATCTCGCCGTTGAGGACGAGCGTGGTGCGGCCGGAGCGGCTCGTCATGGGTTGCGCGCCACTGGGCGTGGGGTCGAAGATCGAGAGCCGGCGGTGGGCGAGCCCAGCCTGCCAGGTCCCTGCTCCCGCCTCGAAGGGGTCGAAGGCCACGGTGCCCGCGCCGTCGGGGCCCCGATGCGCCAGCGTGTCCGCCATGCGCTGCAGCACCTGCAGCTCGAGGCGTCCCGACACCACGGCTCCGGCGATCCCGCACATGGTCAGCGCCCCGGGGCGGCCGCGCGCCGCTCGGCCAGGGACGCGCGGATGCCGGCGACCTGGTCGCTCAGGGCGGCGCGCACGTGGGGACGTCGCACGGCCTGCAGGCACTTCACGCCCTCGAAGAGCGCCAGGCCCGGGAGCTCGCGCAGCAGCTCTCGGGCGCTGGCATTGCGCAGGCTCAGCCAGAGCCGGTTGCGCACCAGGTGATACTCGACGAAGGCCGGGCTGGCGCCGGAGCCTCCCCGCACGTGGGTGCACCGGGCGCGCGGGACGTAGCGCGTGCGCCAGCCGGCCCGGCGCAGCCGCCAGGCCAGATCCACGTCCTCGTAGTACATGAAGAAGCGCTCGGCGAAGGGCGTCTCGCCCGGCCGCGCCACGGAGCGGAGCGCCGCGCTGCGGTAGAGCGCCGCCGCACCACAGGCGCCGAAGACGTCCTCCTCGAGGTCGTAGCGCGCCGCCAGCGCACCGCGCCCGCGGTCGACGAAGCGCGTGCGCCCGGGTGTGGGCGCGATGCCCGCCGAGTCGAGGCGCACGCCACCAGGTGACAGCAGACGGGCGCTCACGGCGCCGACGCCGGGATCCCCCTCGAGGGCGCGCACCATGTGGGCCAGGGCGCCGCGGGCGAGCACCACGTCGGGGTTCAGCGCCAGGAAGTACGCGCCGCGGGACCGCGCGAAATTGTGATTATGGGCCACCGCGTAGCCGCGGTTCCGATCGAGGATCGAGAGCGAGACCTCGGGGAATTCCCGGCGCAGGAGCAGCGGCGTCCCGTCGCGGGACACGTTGTCCGCAACCAGCACGTCCGCCACCAGGTCGCCCTGGGCACGGACCGAGGCCAGGCAGTCCGGCAGAAAGCGCCGGCTCCGCCAGGTTACGAGGCTGACGGTGACGGACATGGGGTGCCCTTGCCGGGGATCAGCTCCTCGCAGGCCGCGACCAGGCGCGCGGCGAAGCGGTCGGACGAGAGCTGCTCGGCTCCAGCGGGATCGAAGGGAAACGCCGGCTCACCCCGGCGCGCGCGGCGCAGCGCGACCGACAGCGAGCGCACCACGGCCTCGCCGTCCTCGGGATCGCAGACGGCTCCGAGTCGAAGGCGACCGACCAGATCGGCCAGTGCGCCACGGGGAGCCA
>DATKBQ010000648.1:0-7638 GCA_035546375.1 Planctomycetota bacterium
GAGCACGCCGTAGCCGAGCGCCAGGAACAGCGCGGAGGTTCCCCGCTCTCCGCCGCCGAGGAGCGGCTTCGACTCGAGCACCGTGTGCATGAACCGATCCGCGCGCGAGACCCAGGCGACGCCTTCGGCGAGGCCGCGCGCCGGGCCGGCGCCGCGGAGGGCGAGGACCAGCGCCCCGGCGAGGATCGCGAGGGCCAGCGCGGGCGCGTAGAGCCTCGCGGCGCGCGTGCGCGGCGCTAGCGCGCCGTGCTCGAGGGCGAGCGGCGGGACGAAGGCCAGCGCGCCGAGCGCGAGCAGCGCGGGCTGGAACCACGACAGGTTCACGACGATCCACGGCAGATCCTCCCGCCAGGGGCTCGCGAGCACCGCGGGGAGCAGCACGGCCAGCGCGGTGGCGTGGAAGGCGAAGCCTAGTGTCGCGACGCCCGGCAGCGGCTCGCGCGCGCGCAGGACGAGCAGCCAGGCGAGGACGAGCTGGACGGCGAGCACGTAGAGCAGCGCCGCGACCCATGAGCCGACGAGCGCTCCCGCGAGCGCGCCGCAGGCCGCGCCCCAGGCGAGGCCGCGGCGCCGCGACGCCAGCGCACCGCGCCGCACGGCGAGAGTCAGCAAGAGGAGCAGGGACGCGTTCAGCATCGAGACCCACGCGTGGTGGTCGCCGTTGCCGACGTGGCTGTAGTTGATCGAGCCCCAGCACAGAGCCGCGTAGCCGCCGGCCAGCGCCGCCCCGCCGAGCCCCGCGAGCAGCCAGCCGGCGAGCGCCGCCAAGAGTGCCGAGGCGACGCCGAAGAGCGCCGGAAGCGTCGACAGCGCGCGCTCGAGGTAGGCATGCCGCGGCTCGGCCTCGGCCGGCGCGAGGGGTGCGACCACGGCCCAGGCGGCGAGGTCGTAATAGGGCGGCCAGGGGATCCGCGCGCCGTGCGGGAAGTCGAGGAACGGATCGGTTCCCTCGACCGGCAGGCCCTCGCGGAAGACGCGCTCCACGCGCCGCGCGTGGTAGAGCCCGTCCGGATCGCGCGAGAACCAGCCGGCCGTGGGGTCCGTAATGCGACCGTAAGGGTGCTTCAGGCCCCACAGGTCGCGCGCGAACCAGGCCATCGGCGCGATCGCGAGGGCCAGCGCGGCGAGCGCCGCGAGGCCGGTTCGAGGGACCACTTGCAACGGGAGCGCGCGCGTGCGGCGCGAAGGCGCGCAGATCTTAGCGCCCGACACGCGATCTCCAGGCGAGGGGAGCGCGGACGAGCGTTTCCGACCGGAAGCCGCGAGCGGATCGGGCTAGACGTCTTGGGCCCCAGGAGCCTCCAGAACGAGTCAGATTTCCACAGGCCCAAGACGTCTAGCTCGCGGCACGCGAGCGAAGCGAGCACGTGCCGCAGCCGCGCCCGCAGGGCGCGGCGCGTGCATCGGCTTCCGGGGTCTGGCTGCTCGACAGGGCGAGGACTCCTCCGGCATGCTCGTCGGGCTGGGGCGGAGCGCCGTTAGAATCCCCGCCCTCCAACGTCACGACCTATGGAGTTCCCATGCTGCGATTCGCGCCGTCCGCACTGCTGTTCACCCTCGCCGCCTGCTCAGCGCCCGCCGGGGACGAGGTTCCTTCGATGAGCGCGCCGAGAGCGCGCACCCCTGCGCCTGCCGCCTACGCGGCGCGCGCGCAGGCCCGCGACCTCCTGCCCTACCCGGCGACCACGCGCACCCTCGCCAACGGGCTCCAGGTGATCGTCGTGCCGACCCCCTTCCCGAACCTCGTCTCGCTGCAGATCCCGGTGCAGACCGGCTCGCGCAACGAGGTCGAGCCGGGCAAGACCGGCTTCGCGCACTTCTTCGAGCACATGATGTTCCGCGGCACGGAGAAGTACCCGCCGGAGCGCTACGAGGAGATCCTCACGCGCGCCGGGGCCAGGCAGAACGCGTACACCAGCGACGACTACACGAACTACCACATCACCTTCGCCAAGGAGGACCTGGCCAAGGTGCTCGAGATCGAGGCCGACCGCTTCCAGAACCTGGCCTACAGCGAGGAGGCCTTCCGCACCGAGGCTCGAGCGGTGCTCGGCGAGTACAACAAGAACTTCGCCAACCCGATCCAGAAGCTGTTCGAGGTGCAGCGCGAGCGCGCCTTCGCCGTGCACCCCTACAAGCACACCACGATGGGCTTCATCGAGGACATCGAGGCGATGCCGGACCAGATCGAGTACGCGCGCAAGTTCTTCGATCGCTGGTACCGGCCCGAGTACACCACCGTCGTCGTGGTGGGGGACGTCGATCCGGCGCAGGTGATCCCCCTGGTGGAGCGCTACTTCGGCGGCTGGGAGCGCGGGAGCTTCGAGCTGGCAGTGCCCAAGGAACCGCCGCCGAAGGGCCCCGTCGTGGCGCACGTCCCCTGGCAGGCGCCGACCCAGCCGCTGGTCACCGTCGCCTTCCACGGTCCGGCCTTCTCGGAGACCGAGAAGGACTCGGCGGCGCTCGACCTGCTCCAGGAGCTTCATTTCGGCTCGACCTCGGACCTCTACCAGCGATTGGTGGTCGACGAGCAGAAAGTCGACGTCCTGGCCTACGACAGCGCGGCCAGCCAGGATTCCTCCCTGGCGACCATCTACACGCGGCTCAAGGACCCCGCCGACGCCGTGTACGTGCGCGACGCGATCCTCGCCACGGTGGCTGCGGCGAGAACCGCGCCGGTCGACGCCAAGCGTCTCGAGCAGGCCAAGTCGAACCTGCGCTACGGCTTCGCGCGCGGGCTGGACACCTCGGAGGCGATCGCCTCGAGGCTGGCGAGCTTCGTGCGCTTCCGCCGCTCCTACGACACGCTGAACAACCTGTTCCGCCTGTACGAGAGCCTGACGACGGAGGACTTGCTTGCCGCGGGCCGCGAGTACTTCACCGACGAGCGCATGGTCGTCACCACGCTCGCGCACGATCCGCTGCCCGCGGGCTTCGCGGAGCTGCCGAAGCTCGCCAAGCTCGCTCCCGCAGCGGCGATGGCTCCGGGCGATGGCACGGGCCCAGGCGCGGACGTGCCTTTCGTCGTGCAGCGCTCGGCCAGCCCGCAGCTCGACGTGAAGTTCCTCTTCTCGGTCGGCTCCGCCGACGACCCGCCGGGCAAGCAGGGGCTCGCGGCGTTGTCCGCCGAGATGATCGCCGAGGCCGGCAGCGCGCGCATGCGCTTCGAGGAGATCCAGAAGGCGCTGTTCCCGATCGCCGGGAGCTCCACGGCGCAGACCGACCGCGAGATGACCTCCTTCGTGGGCGCGATCCACTCGGACAACTGGCAGGCCTGGGCGGACACGGTGCTGCCCCAGCTCCTGGAGCCGGGCTTCCGCGACGAGGACTTCACGCGCCTGCGCGACGTCCAGCGCACCGCGCTGGTCCAGGACCTGCGCGCGAACAACGACGAGGAGCTGGGCAAGGAAGTGCTCCAGACCTGGATCTTCGAGGGCACGCCTTACGGCCACACGACCCTCGGCACGCTGCAGGGGATCGACTCGATCACGCTCGAGGACGTGCGCGCCTTCGTGCGCGAGCACTACACGCGCGCCAACCTGACCGTCGGCGTCGCCGGCAACGCGCCGGAGGGCCTGATGGAGCGGCTGCGCGCCGCGGCGGCGGCGCTGCCCGCGGGCGAGACGCGGGCCGAGGAGAGCGTGCCGAGGGGCCGGCGCCCGCAGGGGGTGCAAGCCCGGATCGTGCAGAAGGAGACGCGCGCCACCGCGCTCTCGCTCGGCTTCCCGATCGACGTGGTGCGCGGCCACCCGGACTTCGTGCCGCTCTACTTGGCGCGAACCTGGCTCGGCGAGCACCGCTCGTCCATGAGCCACCTCTACCAGCGCATCCGCGAGGTGCGCGGGATGAACTACGGCGACTACGCCTACATCGAGGCCTTCCCGGGCGGGATGTTCCGTTTCTTCCCCGACGCCAACCGCGCGCGGCGCGCGCAGATCTTCGAGATCTGGATCCGGCCGGTGACATCGATCGACAACGCGCACCACGCGCTGCGGATCGCCCTGCACGAGCTGGACGAGCTCGTGCGCCGCGGGATGAGCCGCGAGGACTTCGAGACCACGCGCGAGTACCTCTCGAAGAACGTCTTCCTGATGACCGCCCGGCAGGCGCAACAGCTCGGCTACGCCCTCGACAGCCGCTTCTACGGCACGGAGGAGTTCACGAAGTACATGCGCGACGGCCTCGCCAAGCTGACGCTGGAGCAAGTGAACGACGCGCTGCGCCGGCACCTCCAGGCCAAGGACGTGTTCGTGGTCGCGATCACGAAGGACGCCCAGGGCCTGCGCGAGCTCCTGGTCACCGACCGGCCGTCGACGATGACCTACGATGGCCCGAAGCCGCAAGAGCTGCTCGACGAGGACGCGGTGATCGGGGCTCGCAAGCTCGCGATCGCGCCGGATGCGGTCACGATCGTCCCGGTCGAAGAGGTGTTCGCGAGGTAGGCCGGGTCAGCGAGGGTGCCGGGCGCGCGGGCGCGGATCCGGCTCAGGCACTGCGGCGATGCGGTGGCCGGTCCGGCATCGATCCGATCGTGTCCACTTCGTGTCCACTGAGGCCGATCGTGTCCACTTCGTGTCCACTGAGGCCGATCGTGTCCACTCCGTGTCCACCGAGGCCGATCGTGTCCACTCCGTGTCCACCGAGGCCGATCGTGTCCACTCCGTGTCCACCGAGGCCCACGGCGTCCTTGCGCTCGGCGCGGCGGTTCAGAGGCGACGTCCCGTCCCGAGGCTGGTTTTTCGTGTTTCCAGCGTCGGGACGAGCTGCGATGCTCTTCCCGCTGAGATCGCTCTCTTCGAGCTCCAGATCTTCCAGTGGGATGAAATACCGCATGTCCGTCGCCTTCGTAGTCGAGTACGTCCGGCAGGCTGCATATTGGCTCCACGCAACCGGCGACGGCCCGCGCGCCCGGATGCGGGAAGATGTCGGATCCGTCAGAGTGCCGCGCACCGCAGGCGCGTCCGACCATCACGACGTGCACGCCCTCTTTCGCAAGATGCGCAGGGCCTTCGCCGTCGACGCCTTCACCGGGTCTCTGGAGCACGGCTCGTAACGTCGCGAGCGTTGCGTGCGAACTCCACCGCCCCAAGGCTGACTTCTCCCCGCATGACCGGCTACACCGAGCACCCGCAGGCCTTTCCGCCAGCCTACCTGAGGACTCTGGGCCGCCAGATCCGCGCCTCGCCCTACTTCACGACCCACACGCTCAACCGCGAGTTCGTCGCAACGCGCGGTTTCTCCGTGGTCTTCCGGCGCAGCGCCATGCGGGAGGTCGAACGCGTCTTCCCCTACTTCCAGCCCTATCTGAAGCGAGCGCTGCGAGCGGATTGCGACGGCTTCTACCTGAACCCGCTCGAGCTCCAGCAGGGCTCGCGCGTCGATCCGCACGTCGACCGCAGCTTGCGCTCCTACTGCCGCACCATCGCTCCCCCGTCGGTCGTCAGTGTCCTCTACATCGACGTCCCACGCGCGCTGGAGGGCGGCGAGCTCGTGCTACGCCGGGGCAAAATGCATCTCGCTCGCATCCGTCCCGCGGTGAACACCCTGGTGTTCTTCGAAGGCGACCTGACGCATTCGATCGAGCGCGTCGAGAGCGCCGGCTCGCGCCTCAGCCTGGTCTGCGAGCAGTACCGCCTCTCGGCCGAGGAACTCGAGCAGATCCCGGACTACGCCATCGAAACGCGGGCCCGGGCATACGACTGAGTGCCGCGCGGCACGCGCACTGCGGCGACGACCGTTCTCGAGGTTCCTGCGCGCGGTGCCGGGAGCTCGGCCGAGACGAAGTGGAGGATCCGCGGCCGTCACAGCTCCGCGCGTCGCAGTCGCAAAGCGTTCGCGATCACCGAGACGGAGCTGAAGGTCATCGCCGCGGCGGCGATCATCGGACTGAGCAGCAGGCCCGCGACGGGGTACAGCACGCCCGCGGCGATCGGGATGCCGAGCGCGTTGTAGGCGAAGGCGAAGAACAAGTTCTGGCGGATGTTGCGCAAGGTCGCGCGGCTGAGACGACGCGCGCGGGCGATCGCGCGCAGGTCGCCCTTCACCAGTGTCACGCCCGCGCTCTCGATCGCCACGTCCGTTCCGGTGCCCATGGCGATGCCGACGTCGGCGCGCGCCAGGGCCGGCGCGTCGTTGATGCCGTCGCCGGCCATGGCGACGATCTGACCCTCGCCCTGGAGCCGGCGCACGATGCGCTCCTTCTCCTCGGGTAGCACTTCCGCCTCGAGCTCCTCGATCGCGAGCTCGCGCGCGACGGCCTCGGCGGTCGCTCGGGCGTCGCCGGTCACCATGACGACGCGCACGCCTTCCTCGCGCAGGATGCGCAGCGCCTCGGGCGTCGACGCCTTCACCGGGTCGCGCACGGCGAGGATGCCAGCCGGGCGCCGGTCGATGGCCACCAGCATGACCGTGCCTCCCTCGCGCAGCTCCTCGGCGCGGCTGGCGACCTTGCCGATTTGAATCCCGAGTTCCTCGAGCAGCGCGCGATTGCCGATCGCAACCTCGCGCTCGCCGGCGCGCCCGAGCACGCCCTTGCCGGTGCGCGACTCGAAGCCGGCGGCCTCCCCGAGCGCGAGGCCGCGCTCGCGCGCCGCCTCGACCACCGCCGCGGCGAGCGGGTGCTCGCTGGCACGCTCGAGGCTCGCGGCCAGGCGCAGAAGCTCGCCTTCGTCGAATCCGGGCTCGGCCACGACGGCGCTCAGGCGCGGCTTTCCCTCGGTCAGCGTGCCGGTCTTGTCGACCACCAGCGTGTCCACCTTCCCGAGCACCTCGAGCGCCTCGCCGCTCTTGAAGAGCACGCCGCTCTGCGCGCCGCGCGATGTGCCAACCAGGATCGACATCGGCGTCGCCAGCCCGAGTGCGCAGGGGCAGGCGATGATCAGCACCGAGATCGCGGCCAGCATGCCGCGCGCGAGGCCGTGCTCATCGCCCAGGAGAGCCCACGCGGCGAAGCTCACGGCGGCGACCAGCAGCACGGCGGGGACGAACCAGGCCGCCACCTTGTCCGCCAGGCGCTGGATCGGCACGCGGGTGCGCTGCGCCTCGCCCACCATCTGGACGATGCGCGCGAGAAGCGTGTCGGCGCCGACGCGGGTGGCGCGCATCGAGAAGCTGCCCCGCTGGTTGACCGTCGCGCCGATGACGCGCTCGCCCGGCCGCTTGCGCACCGCCGCGGGCTCGCCGGTGACCATCGACTCGTCGACCCAGCTCTCGCCGTCGAGGACCTCGCCGTCGACGGGGACCTTCTCTCCCGGCCGCACTCGCAGCACGTCGCCTGCGCGAACCTCGGAGACCGCGATCTCGATCTCGGAGCCGTCGCTCTCGACACGTCGGGCGACCGGCGGCGCCAGCTCGAGCAGGGCACGGACGGCGCTGCCGGTTCGGCTGCGCGCGGAGAGCTCGAGCACTTGGCCGAGCAGCACCAGCGTCATGATCACCGCCGCCGACTCGAAGTAGAGGTCGAGCCGGCCCTGGTCGTTTCGGAAGGCCGGACCCAAGAGATCGGGCGCGAGCACGGCGAGCAGGCTGTAGAGGTAGGCGACGCCCGTGCCGAGGCCGATCAGCGTGAACATGTTCGGCGTGACCCGGCGCAGCGAGTCCCACGCGCGGCGGAAGATCGGCGCGCCGGCCCAAAGGACG
>DATKBQ010000649.1:0-2728 GCA_035546375.1 Planctomycetota bacterium
CATCCACGAGTGGATGTTCGAGGGGCGGATGTTCTGGACGGGGACGCTCGGATCCATGGGCGCCAGCCTCATCCTGTGCGATCCGCACCGGGTCGTGGTCGTCGGTCCGTCCCAGCTGTACGGCAGCGACATCCGCAGCCCCGACATCCGCGCGGGCCTTGCGCTGCTCGGCGCCGCCCTCTGCGCGAAGGGCACGAGCGTGATCGACAACGTCGACCAGATCGACCGCGGCTACGCCGACGTGGACGGGCGGCTCCGCGCGCTTGGCGCGAAGATCGAGCGCGTCGCTTGACCCTCCCCGTTTGATCGGACCCTTCAGCCCGGCCCCGCCGCTCACCTCCAACCTGACGTACCTCGAGTGCGCGCGCTGCGGCGCCCGGCTCGACCACACCAAGGAAGCACATCTGTGCACCGGCTGCGGCGGCCCGCTGCTCGCGCGCTATGACCTCGAGCGCATCAAGGCGGGCGCGCCTCGCAGCGCCCTCGGCGGCCGGCAGCACTCGCTCTGGCGGTACCGCGAGCTGCTGCCGCTCGACGAGTCCGCGAACGCGGTGTCGCTCGGGGAGGGCAACACCCCTCTCTACGAGCTTCCGGTCCTCGGATCCAAGCTCGGCCTGCACCGCCTCATGGTCAAAGACGAAGGCCTGCTCCCGACCGGCACCTTCAAGGCGCGCGGCGCGGCGCTCGGGGTGTCGCGCGCGCGCGAGCTCGGCGCGGAGACGCTGGTGCTGCCGACCGCCGGCAACGCGGGCTCGGCCTGGGCCGCGTACGGCGCGCGCGGGGGTCTCGGTGTCGTCGTCGTCATGCCCGAGGGGACGCCGGAGGTGATCCAGCGCGAGTGCGCGGCGTACGGCGCGCGCACGTACCTCGTCGAGGGCTCGATCGCCGACGCCGGGTCCGTCGTGAAGCGCGCCGTCGCCGAGTACGGGTGGTATGACGCCTCGACGCTGAAGGAGCCCTACCGCATCGAGGGCAAGAAGACGATGGGCTTCGAGCTGGCGGAGCAGCTCGGCTGGCACCTGCCGGACGTGATCATCTACCCGACCGGCGGAGGAGTCGGGATGATCGGGATGTGGAAGGCATTCGAGGAGCTGCGCGCCATCGGGTGGCTGCCCGAGAACGGGAAGCGACCGCGCTTCGTCGCGGTCCAGGCCTCAGGCTGCGCGCCGATCGTGAAGGCGTTCCACGAGGAGAAGGACGAGTCCGAGCCATGGCCCGATCCGAGGACGGTCGCGGCCGGTCTTCGCGTTCCGAAGGCCCTCGGCGACTTCCTGGTGCTGCGCATCATCCGCGAGTCGAAGGGTGCCGCGATCGACGTCAGCGACGATCGCATCCTCGAGATGATGCGGGTCGTCGGCGTCACGGAGGGGCTGCTCGCGTGCCCCGAGGGCGCCGCGGCGTTCGAAGCCGCGTATCAGCTGAGACAGGCCGGCGTGATCCGCGAGCAAGAGGACGTGGTCGTGTTCAACACCGGCGCAGGCATGAAGTACTTCCAGGAACTGCCGGGCTCCGCGCCTCGCCGCCTCGCGAAGGGCGAGATCATGCCGCGCACCGAGCCCCAGCAGGGCTAGGGTGGCTGCGGTGAAGATCGCGGACGACATTCTCGGGCTCGTCGGCAACACGCCCCTGGTGCGGCTTTCGAGGCTCAGCAAGGGCCTCCGGCCGACGATCCTCGGCAAGCTGGCGCACCTGAACCCGGGCGGGTCGGTCAAGGACCGCATCGGCCTGGTGATGATCGAGGACGCCGAGCGCCGGGGGCTGCTGCAGCCAGGCGGATCGATCGTCGAGCCGAACAGCGGCAACACCGGCGTCGGCCTCGCGATGGCCGCCGCGATCAGGGGCTACCGCCTGATCTGCACGATGCCGGACAAGATGAGCCAGGAGAAGCGCGATCTGCTGCGCGCCTACGGCGCGGAGGTCGTCATCTGCCCGACGGCGGTGCCGCCCGAGCACCCCGAGTCCTACTACCGCGTGGCCGAGCGGCTGGCCAAGGAGATCCCGAACGGCTTCCAGCCGAACCAGTACTACAACCCGGGCAACCCCGAGGCCCACTACCGCACCACCGGACCCGAGATCTGGGAGCAGACCGACGGCAAGATCACGCATCTCGTCATCGGAGTGGGGACCGGCGGCACCGTGAGCGGGGCAGGGAAGTACCTCAAGGAGCAGAACGCGAAAGTCCAGGTGATCGGTGCCGACCCCGAGGGTTCCATCTACACCGGCGACATCCATCCGTACAAGACGGAGGGGATCGGCGAGGACTTCTACCCCGGCACGTTCGACCCTTCGCTGGTCGACCGGTGGTTCCGCGTCACCGACCGCGACGGACTGCTGACCGCCCGCCGCATCACGCGCGAGGAGGGGATCCTCGTGGGCGGATCGGCCGGCACCGCGATGTTCGCCGCGCTCGAGCTGGCCAAAGAGCTCGATGAGAAGGCGATGATCGTGGTGCTCTTCCCGGACTCGGGCCGCTCCTACCTGTCCAAGATCTACAACGACGAGTGGATGCGCCAGAACGGCTTCTTCGAGCGCGCGATCCCCGCGACCGTGCGCGACGTGATGAAGGAGCGCGATGGCGATGTGCCGGGGATCGTGGTCGTCTCGAAGAGCGAGACCGTGCGGTCCGCGATCGACACGATGCAGAAGTACGGCATCTCGCAGATCCCCGTGGTGAGCGATGGGAAGGCCGCAAGCGTCCAGGACATCGTCGGCAGCATCCAGGAGCGGA
>DATKBQ010000650.1:0-6250 GCA_035546375.1 Planctomycetota bacterium
AAAGAACAAATTTCTGCCCATTCAAATCACGGCTCGTGCTACACTCCCGCGCGATGAAGCGACGCGCGAAGCCTCGGCCGGCTGAGCTGCCGTTCAAGGGGCGCGGCGGCGCTCGGCCGGGCGCCGGGCGCAAGCCGAAAGGCGAGCGCGCCGGCGTGTCCCACCACGGCCGCACGGCGTTCGCCAAGAGCTATCCCGTTCATGTCACCGCCCGTCTGCGGGCGGGGCTCCCGAGCCTGAGGCGCAAGGACGCGCACCGCGCGATCTTGCGCGCGTTCGAGGCCGGCGCCGAGCGCTCGGGCTTCAGGCTGATCCACTACTCCGTGCAATCGAGCCACGTCCATCTCATCGTCGAGGCGAGCGACCGCCGGAGCCTCTCGCGGGGCTTGCAGGGCCTCTTGATCCGCGTCGCGCGGAGCCTGAACCGCGCGTGGAAGCACGAGGGCTCGATCTGGGCCGACCGCTATCACGACCGGGTCCTGCGGACGCCCAGCGAGGTGCGGAATGCGCTCGCCTACGTCCTGAACAATGCCAAGCGTCACGGGATCTTCGAGGCGGGCGTGGATCCCTTCTCCTCGGGTCTCTGGTTCGACGGATGGCGCGAGGCGCTTCCCAGCGCGACGCCTTCGATCCTCCCCAGGGCTCGAACCTGGCTCCTGACCCTCGGCTGGCGCCGGCGCGGCCTGATCAGCCTGGACACGGTTCCGAGCGGCTGCGCGTGACGCGCCACCGCGCGTGCTCGCGCCCTTCGACCGAGATCGTGCGCGCGCTCGGCGCCGTTTCGGGCGCTCGCGCGGGTCGGCGCGGAGCTTCCGGCGGAATCGCGCCGGGCACCTTCCGGCCTGCTCGGCAAGCTGGAATACTGGCCCGGCCGCGCGGATGACGCGCGGCCGCCGGGTTCCCCAAGCCAGGAAACCTCCCATGCGCTCCCCCTTTCACCTCGCCTTCACGCCCGCATTCCTGCTCGCGCTCGCTTCCGGCGGCACCGCCCAGGAGAGCAAGGCCCTGTTCGACGCGCCCCTCGTCATGTGGGAGGGCGACAACCGCGTCGAGCACCTGGTCGACTTGAACCAGGACGGCCGGATGGATGCCTTGAGCTGGTGGTACACGGCCAAGTCCAGCCCGGTGATCCAGGTGCGCGGATGGATCAACAACCACAGCGGCACGTTCACCAAGGCCTGGGAGGTGTTCCACACCGGGCCCTTCAACTCCTTCGCATGGGCCCATCTCGCGGTCGGCGACGTGGACGGCGACGGGCAGCTCGACTTCGCGGTCGACTACCGGCGCTCGCTCGCGGTGTACCGATCGAACGGCGTCGCGCCGCCAACGCTGCTGGAAACGCACGCGTTGTCCGACGAGGTCGCGGACCTGGCGCTCGTGGACTTCGACGGAGACGGGCTCGCGGACCTGATCCACCGCACCAAGGGCGGCTTGGTGAAGGTGCACCACAACCAAGGACCCGTGCACGGCTGGTCGCAGCTCGAGGTCTCGAGCACGAACGTGGGCTCGCCGAAGTCGGCGCTGCGCATCGCCGAGCTGACCGGCGACGGCGTCCTGGACCTGCTCCTGGTCTACGGGAGCGAGATCCACGTCCTCCCGCTCGCAGCCGACGGCAGCGTCGGAGCTCCGATCGTCTTCGCGACGGCCAGCACCTGGACCTTGCCGCGGCCAGCGACCGGGGACCTCGACGGGGACGGTGACCTGGACGTCGTCGTCTTCGACGGGTCCGGACAGAACGGCTTCTACGAGCTCCTGCGCCGTACTGGGCCGAGCTCCTGGTCGCACGAGGCGGCGCGCCCGGGCGGGCCGGCGACCGAGCTGGCCGACATCGACCTCGACGGCGACCTGGACGGGATCTGCTGCGGGGGCGGAAGCGGCAGCGGCGGCACTTGGCTGAACGCAGGGCCGAGCACGTTCAACGTCTGCCACAACGACGGCAGCGGCGGATTCTCCAACTCCTTCCAGATGCGCGGCGTCGGCTCGTCCCACATCGCCGGAGCGGCGGACATCGACCAGGACGGCGACATCGACCTGATCGCGGGCCGCGCGATCTACTACGCTCGCGGAATCCTGAGGGCTTCACCGGTCCAGGAGTTCGCGGGACCGTTGGTTTCGGTTGGCGAGCTCGTCGACTACGACGGCGACGGCGACATGGACGTCCGCCTGTCTCCGGCCGAGGTCCTGCGCAGCGACGGGCACGAGACCTTGGCGAGCTACGCGCCCACGATGCCGGCTCCCCCGCCGGGCTCGACATTCTACGGCCCGGGCTATCCGGGAGACTTCGACGGCGACGGCGACGAGGACCTGCTCGTCGCACGCTTCGATGGCGCGAGCTTCGCCTCGATGGAGCTGCTGGCCAACCTGGGCGGCGGCCACTTCGTCGATGCCGGACCGGCCGGTCCTCCGGGCGTGTGCTTCAGCCTGACCGGCGACCAGAACTTGACGGCGCGCTGGAGCTACGTGGCCGATCTCGACCTCGACGGCGACCTGGATCTGGTGACTTCCGGCGCCAGCTCGAAAGCCTGGCTGAACGACGGCAGCGGATTCTTCTCGCAGGCCTGGAGCAGCACCTTGATCGTCATGGCGGTCGCCACCCTCGACGGGGACGCGATCCCGGACGCGGTCATGGCCTCCTTCTCCTCGAGCCAGCAGAACATCTACTGGTCGAGGGGGCTCGGCGACGGGACTTTCGGCAGCCTCTACTTCTTCCCCGGATCCTACTTCGAGATCAAGCCCCAGACCGACCAGATCGCGGTCGCCGACTTCGACGGAGATGGCGACCTCGAAGTGGTCGGGATCAGCCACAACACGAACTTCTCGGGATCGGTCTACTACTGGAAGAACACGGGGAGCAGCAACCCGAACTCGCTCTTCGCGCTCGAGTACTTCAACATCGGCCACGACGTGAGCTCGTCGATGCTGCGCGCCATGGCGGGCGACGTCAACGGCGACGGTTGGCAGGATCTGATCACCTGGCCGCCGCTGCAGGCGTACGGCGCGTGCTACGTGCTGCTGCGCGCGAGCGACGGCCAGAGCTTCCTGCCGCCGTTCATCCAGGGCCTGCAGCCGCTCGCGATCGCCGACTTCGATTCCGACGGCGACGGAGATGCGATCGGGCGCGCCTGGAACTCCTTCGACAACGCGCTGGTCTTCTCGCGGGCGATCGACGGGCCGCAAGTGGGCCTGAGGCGCCAGTACGGTGAAGGGTCCGCGGGTTCCGGCGGGTATGCGCCGCTGCTCGGCGCGGTCGGACCGTTCCGCGTCGGGGAGCCGATCGAGGTGCGCCTGCGCGGGGGGCTCGGCGGAGCCAGCGTCGTGCTCGCGATCGGGCTGAACTCCTCCGCGCTGCCGAACGTGCCCTACCCGGGGCTCACGGCGTACGCGTGGCCGTCGAAGCGACGCCTGCCGATGAAGCTCAGCGGGCCCGCGGGGATGCCGGGAGTGGGCTCCGCGACGCTCTCGGTGGTCGTCCCGCCCGAGCTGGCGGGGTGGACCTACTTCCACCAAGCCTTCGTGATGGATCCCGGTGGGTCGAACGGGCTCTCCTGCTCCAACGGGCTCGAGCTCGCGTACGACTGATCTCGATCAGCGGGCAGCGTAGCGCAAGGGGTCGGCGCGTCCGGCCTGGCGGAAGCCCTCCAGGCGCAAGCGGCAAGCATCGCAGCGGCCGCACGCGATCCAGGCCTCGCTTTCGGCGATCGGGTCGTAGCAGGTGTGGGTGAGCGACAGGTCGACGCCGAGCTGCTCGGCGCGCAGCACGATCTCGCGCTTGGTGAGCCGCAAGAGCGGCGCATGGACGATGAAGCGCGCGCCGCGCTCGGTCCCCGCCGCGGAGGCGACGGCAGCGAGGTGCTCGAAGGCCTCGAGGAACTCCGGCCGGCAGTCGGGATAGCCCGAGTAGTCGACGGCGTTCACGCCCAGGTAGAGGTCGCGCGCGCCGAGCGATTCGGCCCAGGCGAGCGCGAGCGCGAGCAGGATCGTGTTGCGTGCGGGCACGTAGGTCGCGGGGACGCCGCGCGGCATCGCTTCCAGGGGCCGGTCCTTCGGGACCTCCGTCGCGCCCGTGAGCGCCGAGACGGCGAGGCCGGCGAGGTCGAGCTCGACCACGCGGTGCTGCGCGGCGCCCAGCGCGCGGGCGACGCGCTCCGCCGCCTCCAGCTCGCACGCGTGCCGCTGGCCGTAGCGCACGGTCAGCGCGTGGAGTTCGAAGCCGGCCTCGCGCGCCTCGGCCAGCGCCACGGCAGAGTCCATGCCGCCGGAGACGAGGCACACGGCGCGGTGAGTGGCCTGGGCGGGATGGCAAGCCTCGGAGGACCTCGCTGGAGTGGTCATAGTCACGGCATCTCGGCTGGCATGCGAGACGAGTGGGGCCTAGAGTAAGCGCGTTTGCCCTGCGCCCCACAGAGGGCACGTTTCCCCCGCCTGCTGCAAAGGACCCATTGAGCCCCACCCAAGTCACCCGAGACCAGGTCCTCGACGCCCTGCGCGGCGTCCAGGACCCCGACCTCCACAAGGACATCGTCACCCTCGGCTTCGTCAAGGAGCCGGCGATCGAGGGCGGCTCCGTGCGCGTCACGATCAACCTGACCACGCCCGCCTGTCCCGTGAAGGATCTGATGAAGACGCAGGCGACGGAGCTCCTGCGCGCGATCCCGGGGGTGCGCGAGGTGCAGGTCGACATGACCGCCGAGGTGCGCGCGCAGAGCGGGCCGCCGCGCGAGCTCGCGAAGGGCGTCAAGCACATCGTCGCCATCTCCAGCGGCAAGGGCGGCGTCGGCAAAAGCACCGTCGCGGTCAACCTCGCGGTCGCGCTGGCCAAGACCGGCGCGCGGGTGGGGCTGCTCGACTGCGACGTCTACGGGCCCGACATCCCGATCATGATGGGGCTGACCGGCGCGCCGAGCCAGGTCGACCGCAAGCTGATCCCCAAGGAGCGCCACGGCGTCAAGACCATGTCGATCGGCTACCTCCTGGACGAGGACCGGCCGGTCATCTGGCGCGGGCCGATGGTGCACAAGCTGATCGAGCAGTTCTTGGGCGACGTCGTCTGGGGCGAGCTGGACTACCTCCTGGTCGACATGCCGCCGGGCACCGGCGACGCGCAGCTCTCGCTCGCGCAGATCGTGCCCCTGTCGGGGGCCGTGCTGGTCACGACGCCGCAGGCGGTCTCGACCTTCGACGTCGGCAAGGCGATCGCGATGTTCCGCCAGGTCAACGTCGACATCCTCGGCATCGTCGAGAACATGGCCGACTTCGTCGTGCGCGGCCGCATCGAGGGCGCCGGAGCGGGCACGAAGGTGCAGCTCGACACCGGCAGCGGCATCCAGATCACGGCCACCAACGAGGACGGCCGCTTCGAGAGCGCGGTGCACGTCTTCGGGCAGGGCGGAGCGGAGCTCCTGGCGAAGAAGCACGGCTTCCCCGTGCTCGGGCGCGTGCCGCTCGACCCGGCGGTGCGCGTCGGCGGCGACGCCGGCGACCCGGTGACGATCGCCGCGCCCGCCTCGCCGCTGGCGCAGGCCTTCCGCGACATCGCCGGGCGCTTCGCGCAGCGCGTCGCGATCAAGGCGCACCAGGCGCTGCCCATCTTGCAATAGGCCGGCGCGGGGGCACGACGAGGCGTTCGGCCCCTGTCCGCCTCCTACGGCTGGATCGTGAACTCCAGCGCGTCCGTCAGCCCCGTGCCGAAGCCCGCCGGGTCTTGCGGATCGCGGAACCAGTACTGCCCGTTGACCGTCTTGCCGGCCAGGAGCAGCGGATCGGCTCCCGACTGGATCCAGGCGTTGAAGTCCATCGAGTAGCTGCCCGAGCAGCTCCCGGAACTGCCACCGCTCGTCTGCACGTGGGTGCGATGCAGCGGCGGCTGCGCGCAGAGCGTACCTCCCTGGAAGGGGAAGGCCGCGGGTCCGAAGCCGTAGAAGAGGAGCCCGAACTTCTGCGCGACGACGCCGCTCGCGCTGACCGTGAAGGGCGCGGGCGAGCTGACCGAGGGCGAGCCCGAGTACGCGATCGCCGGCGAGCAGCCGAGGGAGCTCGTCTTCGCCGTGCAATAGATCTTGATCCCGGCCGGGTCGTGAACCCCGAACACCAGGCTGAGCGCCGACTGGATCGGCGGCTCCATCCCGATCGAGACGGCCACGTCCACGGCTCCGTCGCCGTCGAAATCGGCAGTCTTCACCGAGCGTACGACGCCGTCGACCCCATAGCGCTGCTCGGGCGCGAAGGCGCCGCCGCCCAGGTTGGCGAACAC
>DATKBQ010000651.1:0-11356 GCA_035546375.1 Planctomycetota bacterium
GACTGGGGCCTCGCGCGCGTGCTGGGGCGCAAGGACCCGCACGACATCCGCATTCGGACCGAGACGGCGTTCTCCATGACGTCGATCCGGACCGAGCGGCGCGAGGAACGCGAGGACGCTCCCGATTCGCCGATCGTGACCATGGACGGCGACGTCATGGGCACTCCGGCCTACATGCCGCCCGAGCAGGCGCGCGGGGAGGTCGAGAAGCTCGACCCGCGCTCGGACGTGTACTCGATCGGAGCGATGCTCTACCACCTCCTGACCGGCCAGATGCCGTTCGTGCCGCCGGGCACGCGCATGACCAACTACACGGTGCTCGCGCGCCTCCTGGACGGACCGCCCAAGCCGGTGCACGAGATCCGCAAGGACGTCCCCGCCGAGCTCGAGGCGATCTGTGAGAAGGCGATGGCGCGCGACGCCGAGCGGCGCTACCCCGACACGCTGGCGCTCGCCGACGACCTGCGCGCGTATCTCGAGCACCGAGTGGTCGCGGCGTACGAGACCGGTGCGCTGGCCGAGGCGAAGAAGTGGGTCCAGCGCAACCAGTCGCTCGCCGGAGCGATCGCCGCGGCGCTCCTGATCGCGATCGGCGGCCTCGCCATGATCTCGACCGTCCAGTCCCGGGCGAACAAGGAGATCGAGGCCAGGAACGAGGACCTGACGGCCGTGAACGTCGCGCTAGTCACGGCCAAGAGCAGCGCGGAGCACAACGAGCGGCTCGCCCGGCAGCGCGCCGACGACGTGCTGTCGCTCTCGGCGATCCAGGATCTCTCCGACCTGATCGAGCGCGCGGACAGGCTCTGGCCGGCGCGTCCCGAGACCATCACGCACTACGAGGCGTGGCTGCGGGACGCGCGGGCGTTGATCGAGGGACGGCCCGCGGACGAGGCCAACGGGATCAAGGCGAAACCCGGCCTGGAGGACCACCGGAGCAAGCTCGCCGAGATCGAGAGGCGCGCGCTCCCCGAGAGCGGGGTGGACGCACTCGAGAGGGAAGACTCGCGGCGCCGCACCTGGAACTTTGCCGACAGCGAGGACCTCTGGTGGCACGCGCAGCTCTCCAAGCTCATCGTGGACCTCGAGGCGTTCCGGGACTCGAAAACGGGCCTGCTCTCGGCGGGAATCAACCCGGAGCACGGCTGGGGCATGGAGAAGCGGCTCGAGTTCGCACGGACGATCGAGGAGAAGACCATCAGCGGCGCAGAGGCGAAAGAGCGCTGGGCCGAAGCGATCGCCTCGATCCGAGACCGGGCGAGGTGCCCGAAGTACGACGGACTCGTGATCGCGCCGCAGGTCGGCCTCCTTCCGATCGGGCAGGATCCCGCCTCGGGCCTTTGGGAGTTCGCACACATCGAGACCGGAGTCCCGGCCGAGCGCGGCGCGGACGGGAAGCTCCTCGTAAAGGAGGAGACGGGGCTCGTCTTCTTGCTGATCCCGGGCGGGACGTTCGCGATGGGCGCGCAGGGCACGGACCGCAACGGGGAGAACTACGATCCCGGGGCGACGGCCAAGGAGTCACCCGTGCACGCGGTGACGCTTGCCCCCTACTTCCTGTCGAAGTTCGAGATGACGCAAGGCCAGTGGTTGCGATTCATGAACAAGAATCGGAGCCAGCACGGGAGCGCCGCCGGCCCCCCCTACGACCTCGTTCATCCCGTCGAGACGGTGAGCTGGAGCGACTGCACCGATGCGCTCAGGAGGCTGGGTCTCGTGCTGCCGACGGAGGCGCAGTGGGAGTACGCGGCCCGCGCCGGGACGACGAGCGTGTGGTGGACGGGGGACGAGAAGGAGACTCTCGCTGAAGCCTGCAACCTGGCCGACGACTTCGCCAAGGCGCACGGCGGTGGAGGGGGCGGCTGGACCTACGAGGAAGGGCTGAACGACGGCTACACGGTGCACGCACCCGCGGGCAGCTTTCGTGCGAATCCTTTCGGCCTTCACGACGTGATCGGCAATCTGTGGGAATGGTGCCGGGACGGCTATGGCGGCTACGACCTGCCGGTGCAGCCCGGGGACGGCCAGCGGCAAGTGCTCGAACCGAGCAATCGCGTCATCCGCGGCGGCGGCTTCTCTGGCGACGCCGCGACCGGGCGCTCGGGGTACCGCGACCGCGAGATGCCCGACGTCCGCGTCAGCCTCCTCGGACTCCGCCCCGCCTGCGAGATCGCGGCGCGCTAGCCGACGCGCCTGCGGAAGGGGCGCAGGAACTCGAGCACGGCGGAGCGCTCGCGCGAGAAGAGGCCGCCGTCGCTCTCCGAGCGCACGTGGACCGTCGCGGAGGGAATGCCTTCCGGCCCCTCCACCGTGATCGTTACGCGCGCGGCGCCGCCCAGGAGACCGCCGCGGCGCTCGCAGCGGATCACCAGCGCCGAGTCGTCGGCCGAAAGCATCCTCCACCCCGGCAGGTCGGCGACCTGGCTCCGGGCCTCGGCGTAGACGTCCTCGCGGCGCACGGCGACGCGCAGGGGCCGCAGCTCCTCGCTCTTGTGCTCCTCGCTCGTCTCGAAGGACCCCATCGCGCGCGCGCTCCGCGCCGGGATCACTTCGGCTGCGCGGCGGCCGCGCGCGCGGCGCGAGCCAGGCGGCTCTTGTGCCGCGCGGCGGCGTTCTTGTGGATCACGCCGCGCTTGGCCGCCTTGTCGATGCGCCGCATCGCTTCCGGCAGGGCCTTCTGGGCCGCTTCGCCCGAGGGGGCCGAAGCGACGGCCTTGACCGAGCTCCTCATGCGCGAGCGCAACGTCTTGTTGCGCTTGCGCGCCTCCTCGGAGGTCCGGATGCGCTTGCTCGCCTGCTTGCTGTGTGCCATGTCTACCTGAACTTCTCCATCTTCGCGGCCACGTCCCTGTAGCCGATGTCGACTTCGTAGACGCGGGCGTAGAAGGAGCGCGCCTCGGCGCCATCCCCCTCCGACTCCGCGATCGATCCGAGATTGTAGAGGATTTCCTTCGAGCGCTCGTCGATCTCGCTGGAGCCATCGAGCGCGCGCTCGTACTCGCGCCGCGCCAGGTCCACGAAGCCCTTGCGCTGGAAGCACTGGGCGAGGGAGAACTGGGCCTCGCGGCGCACGCGGGAGTCGCCCACGGCCTTCTGCAGCTCGACCAGCGCGGCGTCGAAGTCCTCCTTGCGCACCAGACGCTTGCCGAGCTGCAGGCGCAGCGCGGCGTCGCCCGGGTGCATCTCCACGCGCCGGCGGTAGTCCTCGACCTCCAGGTCGACCAGCTCGAGCTCGAGCCGGGAGGCCGCTTCCTGGTCCCCGGCGCGGTCGGCGCGCGCGATGGCCTTCTTCTGGGCCTTGACGCGCAGGTCGCCGGCGCGGCTCAGGAGCTCGAAGGAGTCCTTGCGGTACTGCAGCGCGCGCTCGACCAGCTCGCAGGCCGCGTCGTAGTCCTTGAGCCGCTCGTGCACGCCGGCCAGCTCGAGCATCAGGTCGGGATCGCTGGGCGAATCGGCGTAGCGCCCCTGCAGCTTCGACAGCTCCTCGCGGAGATCCTCCTCGGAGAGGTGGCGCCGGCGCGAGCGCTCCAGCTCGCGGGCCTCTTCCTTGTCCTTGATCAGCTCGCGGCTGTGCTGGACCGACTCGTAGCGCCCGCCCTCGAGCGCCCGCTCCGCCGCCAGGTCCTTGCGCGCCTTGAGCGCCTCCTGGTCCCGGGGGTCCGCCTGCAGCGCGCGCTCGTAGTACTCGAGCGCCTTGGCGTGATCCCCCTCGCGGTACATCATCGCCCCCGCGCGCTTCAGCCCGGCGGAGTTGCGCGGCGCGATCTCGGCCAGGAACTCGTACACCGCGCGCGCGGAGCGGTAGCTGCCGGCGTCCTCGAGCGCCATCCCGAGCTGCAGGTTCGCCTCCTCGTCCAGGGGGTTCGTGGCCAGGTAGCTCTCCAGCGCCTTGGCGCTCGCCTGGTGGCGGCCGGCCTTGCGCAGGGTCTTGGCCATGGCCAGCGGTCCGGCGCCGGAGAGGGTGCGGAAGAGCCGGCCCCCCTTGCGCTGCTCGAAGCGCTTCTTGAGGGCTTGGCGGAGCCCGGCGCGCGCTTCCCCCTGGTCCGGGTCGATCTCCAGGAGCTGCTGGTAGAGCTCGACGGCGAAGTCGTAGTTGCGCCGCCGCATCGCCTCGTCGGCCTTCTGGATGTGCTTGGAGAAATCCACCGTGGAGGCGGAGGGGGGCCGGCCCGCGGAGCGGGGTCCGCGGGTAGGCCGCCGGGCCTTCGCCCATGACCTCTACCGCGCGGGGGTTGCAGGCCGGAGCTGGGGGGCGAGAATCCTATCCAGGGGCTCCAGGGCGGTCAACGCGCGGGGGCAGCCCTCCGGCACGCGCAGCTCCTCCGCCGCGCGCGTTGTCTTATAAAGATGGCCCCACCCCGGAGCGCCCCTCCGCCGATACGAACGACGATGTCCGACAAGCTCGAGCTGCAGCTCACCCTCTATCCCGATCCGATCCTGCGCAGGGTCGCCGCGCCCGTCGAAGCCTTCGACGAGGGCCTGCGCGAGACCGTCGAGGCGATGTTCGAGCGCATGCTCTCGAGCAACGGCGTCGGGCTCGCGGCGCCCCAGGTCGGGCTCGGGCGGCGAATCCTGGTGCTCAACCCGAGCGGGAAGCCGGAGGACGCGCTGGCCCTGGTCAACGTCCGGATCCTCGAGCGCTCCGGCCCGACGACCGCCTTCGAGGAGGGTTGCCTCTCCTTCCCGGAGATCTACGCCGAGATCCAGCGGCCGGAGCGCTGCCGGATCGCCGCCTTCGCGCCGGACGGGACCCCGATCGAGCGCGAGCTCGACGGGTTCACCAGCCGCATCGTGCAGCACGAGTACGACCACCTCGAGGGCGTGCTGCTCGTCGACCGCATGTCCCCCGCGGACCGGCTCCGGCTGAAGCCGGCGCTCCAGGCGCTGGTCGAGGCCTACAAGTCGCCGCGGGCCGCGGCCTCGGCCAAGCGCATGTGAACGCGAGCTACGAGCTCGAGAGCCTGCCTGCGCCCCCCCGCGAAGGCTCGGTCGTCAGCATCGGCGTCTTCGACGGCGTCCACCTCGGCCACCTTGCGATCCTGGAGGCGAACCGGGAGCGCGCCCGGTCCCTGGGCGCCCAGCCCACGGTGGTCACCTTCCGCCGCCACCCCAAGCGGGTCCTCCTGGGGCGCGAGCCGCGGACCCTGACCAGCCTCGAGCACCGCCTCGAGCTCTTCCGCCGCGCCGGCATCGAGCACACCCTGGTCTTGACCTTCGACGAGCGCCTGCGGGAAGTCTCGGCGGAGGACTTCGTGCGGCGCCTGATCGAGGCCTTGGGCGCGCGGGCCTTCGTGCTCGGCTTCGACAGCAAGTTCGGCCGCGACCGGCGCGGGACGCCCGCCCTGCTCCAGGAGCTGGGCCTCGACGTGCAGGTCGTGGACCAGGTGGTGCTGGATGGCCGCCCGGTCTCGAGCACGGCGATCCGCGAAGCGGTCGAGCTGGGCGATCTGCAGGGCGCCGAGCGCATGCTGGGCCGGCCGGTCAGCGTGCTCGGCAGCGTCGTGCGCGGCGACGAGCTGGGGCGCCGGCTCCGCTTCCCGACGGCCAATCTGGACCTGCACCACGAGTTGCACCCGCCGCCCGGCGTCTACGCAGGCAGGGCGCGGATCCTGGACTCGGAAGGCCGGTCCGAGGAGCCCAGCCGGCCGCCGCTCCACCCTGCCGTGATCAACGTCGGCGTCCGGCCGACCGTCGCCGGCCGCGGGCCGCAGCCGGTCCGCGTGGAGGCCCATCTCTTGGGCTTCTGCGCCGATATCTACGGCCGGAGCGTCGAGCTCTCGTTCCTGGAGCGCCTGCGCGACGAGCGGCGGTTCGCCAGCCTCGAGGAGCTCTCCGCCCAGATCGCCCGCGACGTCGAGCACGCCCGCGAGGTCCTTGCACGGGGGGAGGCGCGGTCCCAGGGAGGTGCGGGCGGCGATGCGAGAGGCGGCGCGGGCGCCGCCCGCCTCGGTTGACGCTCCCCCGAGCCGCCGTGATAATCCCCGCCCGCCCCGAAGCGCCCCTGGGCAGGTAGCTCAGCTGGTAGAGCACTTGACTGAAAATCAAGGGGTCACCGGTTCAAGTCCGGTTCTGCCCACCCCCTCGCCCGTGTCCAGCCACCAGCCGCTCGTCATCAAGAAAAGCGATCCCACGCGAGTGGAGATCCAATGGGCCGACGGGCACCGAAGCGTCTTCTCGGCCGCCGAGCTGCGCCGCCTCTGTCCCTGCGCCCGCTGCGTCAACGAGGTCTCCGGCGTGCGCATGCACGACCCCGAGAGCGTGCCCGAGGACCTCGCGCAGGGCGACCTGCGCATGGTCGGCAACTACGCGATCGCCGTCCGCTTCAGCGACGGCCACGACACGGGGATCTTCCCGTTCCGCTTCCTGCGCGAGAACGGTTGATGCCCCGGCGTGAAGGCGCGCTGCGCGTGGAGGAGGGGCTGGAGATCCCTTCGGCCGAGCTGAGGGTGGAGAGCGCCCGCGCCGGGGGACCCGGGGGCCAGAACGTCAACAAGGTCGCGACGAAGGTCGTGCTCCGCTTCTCGCCCAACGCCAGCTCGGCCCTCGACACGGACCAGAAGCAGCGGATCGCCGAGCGGCTGGCCGGGCGGATGAACAAGGCCGGCGAGATCGTCCTGCACTCCGCCGCCCACCGCGAGCGCTCGCAGAACCTCCGGGAGGCCCGCGAACGCTTGGCGGAGATGCTGCGCAGGGCGCTCATCCCCCTCAAGCGGCGGCGGCCGACCCGGCCGACCCGGGCCTCGAGGGAGCGCCGGCTCGCCGCCAAGCGGAAGGCCTCCGAGACGAAGCGGGGTCGCCAGCCCCCGCCGGACTAGCTGGCCGCGGTCTGCCTGCTCGCCGGCGATCGATGGCGTTCCCGCCCCTGGGTCTCGCCACACCGGTTTGGGCAAGAATTGCCCGCCGCGGTCGAAACCGGATCGCCAAGGGGCCGTAACGGGGGGACTCGTCGCCCCCCCGATCGGCTTTTCCCGCCGGAATCCAGACGATCCGTGGGGTACGCCTCGGGCAGCTCTTCGCCCCGGATGCCGGCCCCAACCCTCCCCCACAGGTCTCGACTTAAACCCTTGGTACAAAAAGATTTACAGCATCGCAGCCGAGGCCTTTGGGCTTTTGTGGGCCATGCCTGCGGCACCCCCGCCGATCTTGGAGGGGAGAGTTTCCGCTCAAAAAGTCCGGCTGGGGCTTTCCCTGGCACCCTGGGCGCGGCATTCTCTGCGCGCTCTAGAACCCCATCCCTTCTCTCTCTGTGTCTCTCAATGGAGTGCATTCCTCATGAAGAAGTTTGTCAGTAGCGCTCTGGCGGTCACCGCCGTCTCTGCGCTGAGCTTCGCCGGCTCAGGGACCGAGGAGTGGCCGACGCTGGATCGGGAGATCGAAAACCTGAAGTCCAGCTTGGCCCAAGGCCCCACCTCGGGATGGACCGTGAGCGGCTTCATCAAGTCGAGCTACCAGAACTCGAGTGACGTCGACGGCTTCATCTCGCCGAACGGCGACAACAACGACCTGGGCGGCTTCAACCTCGACAACGCGCGTCTCCAGCTCAACGCCGAGACCGTGGACTACTCACTGAAGCTGCAGCTCGAGGGCTCGGACAGCGCCGGCGCGGACTTGGGTCCGGGCGTCGGCGACCTGCTCGGAGTTCCCCATAGCCCGGGCTCGGTCACCGTCCTCGACGCCTACGCCGCCTGGAACGCCACCGACATGGTGAAGGTCCAGCTCGGCCACTTCCGTCCGCCCTTCCTGGGCAGCAGCATGATCGACGAGAACAACCTCCTGTTCATCGACCGCTCGGTGAACGGCGAGTTCTGGGACTTCCGCGACCTGGGCGCCCAGGTGGGCGGAACCTGGGAGCAGGTCAGCTGGGCCGTGGCCGCGATGAACGGCGGCGACGCACAGGGCGACGAGCTCGCCATCTCGGGGCGCATCGCCTTCGACGCCCTGGGGACCGATCCCAGCCCGATGTCGGAGGGGGCCTACGGGATCGGCGACGAGGATCACCTCACGCTCGGCCTGGGCTACTACTCCGACGACGACAACACCGACGACTTCACGGCCATGGGCTTTGACGTCCGTTACGCGCGTGGAGCCTTCTGCGTGGGCCTCGAGATCGTCGACAACGACGACGGCGCGGAGGCGGCGACCCTGACCGGGTCGAGCGGGACGCCCTGGAGCATCTACGCCAGCTTCATGCTCTCGCCGGAGCAGTGGGAAGTCGCGGTCCGCTACGAGGACCTCGACGACGACGACGACACCACCCGCGCCACCGCCGGCCTGAACTACTACATGGGCGGCCACAACGCGAAGTGGCAGCTCAACTTCGCGACCTCGGACAGCGACATGGACGCGTTCGAGATCGACGTGATCGCCCTGGCCCTCGTGGTCGGCGTCGGCTAACGCCACGGGCCCGCCCCGACGCCGCGCGCGCCGCGGCGACGGAAGCGGGCGCAGCCCGGCCCGCGCGACGGGTCGGGGGCAGGATCCAAGGGGCCCCGCGCTCGGCGCGGGGCCCCTTCTCGTTTTCGGCGCGATCGCGCGGCCCGTCGAGCGGCTCGATCGGTCTCGGTGGAGTCGCGGCCACGGTCGATCCCGTTACACTTTGGAGGCGCCAGGATCCCAGCATCGTGGCGCCGCTGCGAGAGCGGCGTCGACCGGCGGTTGCTCGGCGGCTTCCAACCGCGCACGTCGCGCTCGCAAGACCGTCAGCCATGTCCCGCCCGACCCACGCGCCCAACCGGCTGATCCAAGAGACCAGCCCCTATCTCCTCCAGCACGCGCACAACCCCGTCGATTGGCACCCCTGGGGCCCGGAGGCCTTGGCACAGGCCCGCGAGGAGCAGAAGCCGATCTTCCTCTCGGTCGGCTACTCGGCGTGCCACTGGTGCCACGTCATGGAGCGCGAGAGCTTCGAGGACGAGCGCACCGCGGAGCTGATGAACCGCCACTTCGTCAACGTCAAGGTCGACCGCGAGGAGCGGCCGGACCTGGACGAGATCTACATGCGCGCGGTGCAGGCGATGACCGGCTCGGGCGGGTGGCCGATGAGCGTCTTCCTGACCCCCGACCTCGAGCCCTTCTTCTGCGGCACCTACTTCCCTCCGGTCCGGGCCTGGGGCCGGCGCAGCTTCCCGGAAATCGTCGAGGCCCTGGCCCAGGCCTGGGAGCAGGACCGCCAAGCGCTCGTGAAGCGGGCCAAGGATCTCGCCGCGATGCTCTCCCGCGAATCGGAAGCACGCACCCACGGCGAGGTGGACCGGCGCGTGCTCGATCTCTCGCTCACCATGCTGCGCCAGGCGTTCGACCCGGTCTGGGGCGGCTTCGGCGGCGCGCCGAAGTTCCCGCACGCGGCGCACTTGCGCCTGCTCGCGCGCCACGCCAAGCGCAGCGGCGAAGCGGAGGCCATGCGGATGGTCATGCTCACGCTGGATCGGATGGCCGAGGGCGGCATCTACGACCAGCTCGGCGGCGGCTTCCACCGCTATTCGACCGACGAGCGATGGCTCGTGCCGCACTTCGAGAAGATGCTCTACGACAACGCGCTCCTGGTGCCGGCCTACCTCGAGGCACACCTCGCGACCGGCTCGGACGCCTTCGCGCACGTCGCCAGGGAGTGCTGCGAGTGGGTCCTGCGCGAGATGACCACGGCCGAAGGTGCCTTCGCCAGCAGCCAGGACGCCGACACCGAGGGCGAGGAGGGTCGCTTCTACGCCTGGTCGCTGCGCGAGCTGGAGAGCGTGCTCGGAGCGGAGCTCGCGCGCCGCGCGGCGGAGTGGTACGGAGTGACGGACGAGGGCACCTTCGAGCACGGTCGCAGCGTGCTCTGGCGCCACGAGCCGCCGGCCCGCCTCGCCGAGCGGCTGCGCGTGCCGCGGGAAGCGCTCGAAACGGAGATGGAAGAGGCGCGCCGCCGGCTCTTCGCCGCGCGCGAGGAACGCATCCGTCCCTCGACCGACGACAAGGTCCTGGCGAGCTGGAACGGCCTGATGATCTCGGCCCTGGCCCAGAGCTACCAGGTCCTCGGGCTCGAGCGCCACCTGCGCGCCGCGAGGAAGGCTGCCCGTTTCGTTCTCGACCGCATGCGCCAGGACGATGGCTCGCTGTTCGCGACCGCGCGCGGCACCCGCGCCCATCTCGACGCCTACCTGGACGACTACGCCTTCGTCGTCCAGGCCCTGATCGACCTCTACGAGAGCGATTTCGATCCGGAGTGGTTGCGCGAGGCGTTGGTGCTCGAGCGGATCGTCGCGGAGCGCTTCGAGGATGCCGACGCGGGGGGCTTCTTCACCACGGCCTCCGATCACGAGAAGCTGCTCACCCGGCTGAAATCGACCCACGACGGGGCGCTGCCGGCGGGCAGCGGCGTGCACGCGCTCAACCTCTTGCGCCTGTCGGAGCTGACCGGCCGCGCCGAGCTCGCCAAGCGCGCCGAGCGGACGATCCTCTCGCTCGGCGCGCTGGTCAACCGCTACCCGGCCGGCTTCAGCCAGCTCTTGATGGCGCTCGACTTCCTGTCCGCCGGCCCGCGCGAGATCGTCGTCGTCGGCGACCCTGCCGACAGCGCGGTGATGGGCATGCTGTCGGCGATCCGCCGCCGTTTCATGCCGCAGCGTGTCGTAGCCCTGGCTTCGCCGGGAGCCGACACCCTGCTCCTGCCGCTGCTCGAGGGACGCACCGCGCCCGAGGGCGGCGCGCGCGCCTACGTCTGCCGGAACTACGCCTGCATGGAGCCGGTCGAGACGCCCGAGGCGCTCGCCGCCCAGCTCGAGTAGCCTCCGGGATGAATTGCGCGGTGCGCTAGTGCTCGGGGTCCGGCGCGCCCGCCGTGCCGCCCGCGCGCATCGGCTTGCCCATCACGGCCCGCTCCCCGTAGCGCAGCCGCTCCTCGATCTCGCGGTCGAAGCGAGGGTGCGCGGGCTCGCGCGCGAAGCCGCGGTGCTGCGCACGGCAGACGTAGCACACGACCAGGTCGGGGGCGAGGCGGTAGAGAAGCGCGTCGACCAGCGCTGCCGCGAGCAGGCTCACATAGGCCGTGAACGGCGCCAACACGGCGGCGGCGACGACGATTCCCAGGCCTGCGGCCCGCGGGAAGTCCTTCTGCGTGTAGAGCTCGGGGTGCGCGCAAGCCACGCAGCCCGCAAGGCCGCCGCCCTCGAGCACGCACTCCAGGTGCAGCGTGTGGGCGTCGCCATGGATCGGGCACGCCACGGAACCGGGAAGCGAGCGCGGCGCGGCCGCCTCGACGCTCACGCGCTCGCGTGCCTGTGTGGCTCGCGGGCAATCGAACCGGACCCGGACGCTCAAAGCGGGACCCCGTAGGCGTCCTGCAGCGAGATCGCCACGCCGGTCCCGATCAGGACGAGGA
>DATKBQ010000652.1:0-6019 GCA_035546375.1 Planctomycetota bacterium
GGAGAGCTGGGGCGACGGTCGGACTAGCGACAGCGCGGGGCTGCCTGCGCGCCTCGAGCTCCACCTGACGCTCGAGCTCGCGCCGCGCATCTCGCGCGAGCAGCTCACGATCGCGCCGGTCAACAAGCGCACGGTGACCTACAAGCGCGTGATCCGTTTCCCGGAGGCGTTGCGGCAGGCGATCCAGACCGCGCCCCGGCCGGTGGTGCCGGTGATCAAGCCGCCGTCGGAGCTGCCGCAGGCGGGCGGAGGCGCGGGCGGCGCGGGCCCGGGGGGCACGCCGGGAAGCGGCGGAGGGCCTGGTCAGGGTGGCGGGACGGGGACCAGTGGGACCCAGCCCGGCCAGGGCGGCAAGACCACCTCGGACGGCTGAGCGCGGCGGACGACGCTGGCCCGGCTTCCGTCGATCTGCGATCTGCGCCGCGGCGAAGCGCCCTCCGCACCGCGCGAGGCTTCGCCACGGCGATGTGTCGAGGATCAGGCGTGCGACTCGGGGCGCTCCTGCCCGGGTCAACCTATTTGATTGGTGGGACATCTCGAACGCGGAGCCTCGTCGGTGCAGGGGCGCCCCTTCGGGCGCTTTCGCGGCCGAGTACGGCCGCGAGATTCCGCGCTGCGGATCGGCCGAAGACGGCCGATCCTCGCGCGGAATTCAGGTAGGAAGAGCTTCGCGCCCCAGTGGCGCAACAAGGGCCGAGTCTCGCGTCGAGCCAGCGAGTCGAAGTCGAGCGATGGGTGCAGGTGAGAGCTCGAGTCCGCGCCGCGACCCGCATCCCTCGCGCCGGTGGGCGCGAAGCTCTTCCTACCTGAATTCTGCGGTAGGTTCGGCCGTCTGCGGCCGAACCGGACGCGGAATCCGGCGGCCGTACTCGGCCGCCGAAGCGCCCGAAGGGCGCCCCTGCACGCTTGCGCTCCCCTCTCGTCCTCCCCCGTACCCTACCGCTACAGCTCTCGCCCGATCGACCCCCGGCCTCCCATGTACGCCCGCAACGGCTCCGGCACGTACACCGTCCCGTCCGCGCGCTGGTGGTTCTCGAGCAGCGCGATCAACATCCGCGCGCTCGCCGCCACCGTGTTGTTCAGGGTGTGGCAGAAGCGCACCTTGCCGCCCTCCTCCGCCCGCTCGCGGTAGCGCAATCCCAGGCGGCGCGCCTGGAAGTCGTGGAAGCGCGAGGCGCTGTGGGTCTCGCCGTAGGCCTGGCGCGAGGGCATCCAGGTCTCGATGTCGAACTTCTGCACCTGCGGCGCGCCGAGGTCGCCGCCGCAGACGTTGACGATCCGATACGGCAGCTCGAGCGCGCGCAGGAGCTCCTCGGCGTTGCGCACGATCGCGCGGTGGTGCTCGAGGCTCCGCTCGGCGTCGGCCACGTCGATCACCACCTGCTCCACCTTCTGGAACTGGTGCACGCGGTACAGCCCGCGCGTGTCCTTCCCGTAGGTGCCGGCCTCGCGCCGGTAGCAGGAGGACTGGGCGACGAAGCGCAGCGGCAGGCGAGCGGCGTCGAGGATCTCGTCCTGGTACAGCGCCGTCACCGGCACCTCGGCCGTGCCCACCAGGCACAGGTCGTCGCGCTCGTCGCAGCGGTAGGCCTGGTCCTCGCCGCCGGGGAAGTAGCCCGTGCCGTACATGACCTCGGTGCGCACCAGCGTCGGCACGCTGAGCGGCACGAAGCCCTTGGCCACCATGGAGTCGAGGGCGCAGCGCATCACCGCGCCCTCGAGCAGCGACAGGTCGCCGATCAGGACGTAGTTGCGCGAGCCCGCCAGCCGCGCCGCGCGCTCGATGTCGAGCCAGCCCTGAGCCTCCGCCAGGGCCACGTGGTCGCGCGGCTCGAAGTCGAAGCGCCGCGGCTCGCCCCAGGTCGAGACGACCACGTTCTCGCTGTCGTCCTTGCCCTCGGGCACGTCCTCGGCGGGTACGTTCGGCACGCGCAGCAGGAGCCCGTCGAGCCGCGCCGACTGCTCCTTCTGGAGCCCTTCGAGCTCGCCAAGCTGGAGCTTCAGCTCCGAGAGCCGGGCCAGGATCCCTTCCTTCTCGGGCACCTGGGCGCGCGCCACCTGGCGGCCCAGCGCGTTCTGCTCGGCGCGCAGCGCGTCGATCTCCGCGCCGCGCGCGCGCAGCTCCCCGTCGAGGGACAGGATCGCGCCGACGTCGCACTCGATGCGCTTCTTGCGCGCGCCGGCCTGCACCGCCTCGGGGTGCTGGCGGATGAAGCGGATGTCGAGCACGGAGGGGCGCCGGGAGGGAAGTCCGGGGCTACTTCCAGTCCGACTCGATCGAGCCGAACAGCTTGTTCTTCTTCTCGGAGAGCTGCACCTCGAGCGGGCCCTCGTCCTTCTTGAGCTCGATCTCGAGGTCGAGCGGCCGCCAGCAGTCGGCGTAGTCGTGCAGTCGAGTGCCGTCTTCCTTCAGCTCGTCGAGGTCGAGCACCACCGGCATCTTCTCCGGCTTGCTGGCGCGCCGCGAGCCGGCCTTGCGCCAGACGACCTCCGGCCGCGGCACGCAGCCCCAGGTGCGCTCGTAGCGCTCCCCGCTCACCCCGACCACGGTCACGCTGCGACCCTTGACCTCGAGCTTGGTGCCGCTCGCCTCTTGCTGGAAGGCGAACGAGTACGGCGCGCCCAGCTTGACCACCGTCTCCTTCCCCGCCTGCACGCTCCAATCGGGCGTCGCATCGCCGGGCAGGATCAGCGCCTTGGCGATCTGCTGCTTCTTGCCCTTGCGCACGATGCCGTAGTACAGGCTCCAGGTGCCCGTGGGGACCTCGGTCGGCTTCTTGGGGTCGGCGACGTCGAACAGGCTGTTCTCGTGCTTGCCCTTGCCGCGCAGAACGAGCCACTCCGGGGCCTCGCCCTTGCACTCGAGCCTCACCGTGCCCGTCTCCAGCGTGACCGGAGTCGCCTTCAGCTCGATGCCTCCGCGCAGCGACTCGAGCTGGTACCACTGCTCGCCGATCTTCTGGAACTCGCTCCAGGGCCGCGCGCGCTTGGACTCGCCCACCGCGATCGAGTCCACCTCCGGATGCATCAGGCCCTCGCTCAGCCCGAGGTGCCCCCAGAGCTTGGGCGGGCTGCCGTACAGGCCGTCCATGTTGTCGTCGATCAGCCGCACGGGGATGCCGCCCACCGTTCCGGTGAGGCTCGCGGCGCTGAAGAAGTAGAGCGGGAACACGTCCTTCGCCGGCGACAGGTTGGCGCGCAGCCCCTGGTAGTTGTCCTGCTCGATGCCCACGATGGACACGAACCCCCACTCGCGCGGCTGGTCGGCGTCCCCGATCGCGAAGTGGACGACGTTCATGTTCCCCGTCACCGGCACGTCGACGTCGCCCTTGCCGTCGGCGTCGACGTCGACCTGGATCTCGCTCGAGGCGGTGCGCATCACCTTCGGGCTCTGCTCCATCGCCGGGAACACCGAGGTCGAGCCGATGTCGCGCATGTAGAGCGGGTGCCAGATCTGGTAGATCTCGTCGGCGAAGTAGCTCGGGCGCTCGACCTCGGCCAGGCTGGCCAGGGCCTTGAAGCTCATCGGGACGGTGAGCGCGTTCGCGACCGCCACCGGATCCCCGGCCTTGGGCGCGTTGGGGTCCAGCTCCGGCTCACCCCAGCCGTTGGCGACGAGCAGCTCCCAGCGCTGCTTGACCCCGAGGTAGTCGGCCGCGTTCATGCCGATCGTGTCCCAGGCCGCGATCGCCTTGCCGAACCCCTCGCAGGCCTTGCGCAGGTTGGCGTCCTTGCCGCGGTTCGACTCGTCGAACGAGATCCCGTAGGCGCTCCAGCAGCGCGCGGAATAGAAGGCGTCGCCGATCTCGTGGAACGCCACGGCCATCGCCTGGAACTCCCCCGCCAGCAGCTGGAAGGTGGGACCGGCCTTGGGGCCGGCGCGGTTCTCCTCGAAGCGCTTGAGCGCCGCGTTGTAGGCGTCGACCAGGCGCTTGCGCTCGGCCTTGCGCTGGGGATCGATCAGCGAGCAGTACTGGTACATCCACTCCGCGAAGCCGGTCTTCATGCTCTCCTTCCAGGAGCGCATGAGGGCGGCCATCTCCTTCTCGAGCGCGTCGTTGCTGCGCTCGGCGATCTGGCTCGAGATGTGGTCGATGTGGAGCACCGCCTCGCCGTGGTAGATCTTCACCAGCTTGGCCATCTCCTCGTAGTCGGCGATGGCCATGGCCTGGTGGAACTTGGTCTTGAACTCGTCGTAGCGGCTGCCCTGCTGGGCGTGCGCTGCCGCGGCGACCACGGCGGGCGCGGCCAGGGCCGCGACGACCAGGAGACGGATCACGATGGGGTTCTTCATGGCGAGGAGCGGCCGGTGCGGTCCCGGCCGAAGGGTGCCCGGCTCGGCGCCAGGAGCATAGCGAACGGCCTCTCCTCTAGGACATGCAGGACAGGCCACCTAGTGCCGCGAAGAGACCTTGCGCAGGAACTCGCGGTCGCCGCGTGAGAGCGAGCTCATGCCCTCGCGGTGGATCTGCTGCAGGATGCGGTCGAGGCGCTCGGAGTCGGTCGCCTCGCGGCGCCGGGCGGAGTGCTCGCGGCGCGCCGCCCAGGCCCGGCCCGGGTCGACCCAGATCCACCCCAGGCGCGCGGCGGCGAAGCCGAGCGCGGCGCCGCTCAGGTGCACCAGGTAGGCGGTCCCCATCGCTCCCGAGGCGAGCCCGAAGAGGTCGAGCCCGACCAGGATCAGGGCCAGAGTGCGCAGGCTCATCGGGAAGAGGATGAAGATGACCTGCGTCGCCGGTCGCAGGACGGCGCAGGCCACGATCGAGGCCAGCACGCCGCCGGAAGCGCCGAGGGTCGGCACGCTCGAGGAGGTGATCAGCGCGGCGGCGAGCTGGGTGACTCCCCCGAGAGCGATCGCGGCCAGGTAGAACGTGAGGAAGCGCCGGCCCCCGACGATCTGCTCGAGCATGGAGCCGAAGAAGTACAGCCCGAGCAGGTTGAAGAGCAGGTGGTAGGGCTCGTTCAGGCTGTGCAGGAAGCCGTAGGTCGCGAGCTGCCACACGGGCACGAAGGGGAACAGCTCGACCCACGCGAGCGGATTCAGCGCGAGCCATTCGTAGTACACCGCCTGCGCCGGCTCCCACGAGCGCAGAAGCAGGAAGACGAGGAAGATCCCGCCGTTGATCCACAGGAGCCGCTTCGAGACGCTGCTCACGCGCGGAAGCGAGACTGGAGGCCCGCGGCGGTACTCGGGCGGATCCTGCCATGTGCTGCGCACGTCTCGCCTACGCAGGCGCGCCCCGTTGTTGCGACCCTTGCCTTCGCGCCGCGGCGGCGCCGAGCTCGCCCTCGAGCCCCGACTGGCGCGCCGCGGCGAGCAGGGTGTTCTCGAGCAGCATCGCGATCGTCATCGGCCCTACGCCGCCCGGCACCGGCGTGATCGCGCCGGCCCGCTCGCGCGCCGCGTCGAAGTCGACGTCGCCGCACAGGCGTCCGTCCGCCAGGCGGTTGATCCCGACGTCGATCACCGCGGCCCCTTCGGCCACCCAGTCGCCGCGCACCAGCGCCGGTCGGCCGACGGCGGCGAAGAGCACCTCCGCCTCGCGCACCGCGGCCGGCAGGTCGCGCGTGCGGCTGTGGCCGACGGTGACCGTGGCGTCGCGCGCCAGGGCGAGCAGCGCCAGGGGCTTGCCGACCAGGTTCGAGCGGCCGAGCACGACCACGCGCCGGCCCGCGAGGGCGATCCCGGAGCGATCGCACAGCTCCAGGCAGCCCGCCGGCGTGCACGGCAGGAGCCCGCGCCCGCTGCCGAGCACCAGGGCCGCCACGTTCTCGGGGTGCAGCCCGTCGACGTCCTTGGCCGGGTCGATCGAGCGCAGGACCGCGGCCGCGTCGAGCCCGGCGGGCAGGGGGAGCTGGACCAGGATCCCGTGCACCGCGCGGTCCTCGTTCAGCTCGCGGACCGTCCCCAAGAGCTCCGCCTGGCTCGTCCCGGCGCCCAGGTGCAGCGTGCGGGCGGCGAAGCCGACCTCGTGGGCCGCGCGGTCCTTGTTCCGCACGTAGACCTGGCTCGCGGGGT
>DATKBQ010000653.1:0-3089 GCA_035546375.1 Planctomycetota bacterium
CTACTTCCTCGGCCACCCGAGAGGTGGCCGAGGAAGTAGAACTTTGACTACGACTCGGAAGTTGCCGTACTAGCGCCGGCCGGGGCGCTTGGGCTTGCGCGGCTTGAGCTTCTGCACCCGGCCGCTCGCCGCCTCGCGCGAGAGGCGGCTGGCGCGCTGGATCGTCCGCAGCCGCTCGCGCCGCTCGCGCCGCAGCTTGTCCGAGCGCTTCTCGTGCCAGGTGTGGGCCTTGGCCAGCCGGAAGACACCGCTGTAGTTGCACTGGCGCTTGAAGCGCCGCAGAGCCGCCTCGAGCGACTCGTTCGGCCGGACCTGGACCTTGATCACCAAGCTCTTTGCTTCCTCGGAAGGGGGCGGGACGGTGAAATGGGCGAGGCATGCTACCCGCCCGCACGCCCACTGCAAAGGGGCGGCGGCGGCGCCGGCCGGCGCGACCGGTAACCGGCGCGCACAGCCACGATCCATCCGGCATGGGCGTCTCCCGGGACGAACGGACTAGCGCGGAAGCCTCCGCCCAGGTGCTCCAGGGGCGCGTGGAGCGCGTCACCTTCCACAGCGACGAGAGCCTCTATTCGGTCATAACGATCGATCCAGAAAAAGGTTACGACGATCCGGGACGGGGGTCCCTATTCCGCTCCCAGCGCCTGGTGGCGGTCGGCCCGATGGAGCGCCCCGCTGCGGGACTGCGCCTGCGCCTTCACGGCCGCTGGAGCGACGACCCTCGGCACGGGCGGCAGTTCGAGTTCGATTCGGCCGAGGTCCTGTTGCCTTCCGACGCCGAAGGCGTGGTGCGCTACCTGGCGGGCTCCTTCGAGGGGATCGGCGAGACCCTGGCCAAGCGCATCGTCCAGCGACTCGGGCCCCAGACCCTGGAGGTCATCCGCTCCGAGCCGGCGCGCCTGCAGGAGGTGCCCGGCCTCAAGCCGAAGGTCCGCGAGGCGCTGGCCGAGAGCGTGCGGCGCGAGTTCGCGCTGCACCAGCTCCAAACGTTCCTGCGCGGCGTCGGGCTCGGGCCGCGGCAGGCGGCCGCCGTCGTGCGCCACCTCGGCCCGGCTTGCGAGCCCCTCCTGCGCGCCAACCCCTATCGCATGGCCGGCGCCGTCCCCGGCATCGGCTTCGCCACCGCCGATCGCATCGCGCGCAAGCTGGGCATCTCGGGCGATGCGCCCGAGCGCTGTCGCGCGGCTCTGGTCCACGCACTGCGCACCGCGGCCGCGGAGGGCCACTCGCTGCTCTTCGAGCCGCGCCTGCTCGAGGCCGCGCGGACGCTGCTCGCCTCGTCCGGGGCCCCCGTTTCCCCCGGATCCCCCGTTTCAATCGTCGCGATGCGCGCATCCCTCGCCGACTGCGAGCGCGAGGGCGAGCTCCGCATCGACCGCGAGCTGTCGGACGAGCAGAGCGCGCCCGCCGTCTACCTGCCCTGGATCCTGGCCAGCGAAGAGGGCTTGGCGAGGAGCCTGTCGCGGCTGCTCGCGGCGCGGGAGGTGCGCCCGCTCGCCGACCGCTCCCGGTTGGAGTCCCTCGAGGAAGCGAGCGGCCTGCGGCTCGACGCCGCGCAGCAGCAGGCGGTGCTCGAGGTCCTGCGCAGGCCCCTCTCGCTGCTCACCGGCGGGCCCGGCGTGGGCAAGACGACGATCGTGCGCTGGATCGTCGCCCTGGCCGAGGGCGCGGGCGCGCGCGTGCGCCTCGCCTCGCCGACCGGGCGAGCCGCCAAGCGCCTCTCGGAAGCGACCGGGCGCCCCGCCTCCACGATCCACCGCCTGCTGGGCTACGCGAGCGACGGCGGCGGCTTCGAGCACGACGAGCGCAAGCCGTTGCGCGCGGACCTGATCGTGGTCGACGAGATCTCGATGCTGGACGTCGCGCTGGCCCATCACCTGTTCAAGGCGATCCGACCCCCGACGCGCGTGCTCCTGGTGGGCGATGCGGACCAGCTCCCCTCCGTCGCCGCCGGCAACGTCCTCCACGACCTCGCGTCCTCCGGCGCCGTGCCGCTCTTCCGCCTGTTGCACGTCTACCGCCAGGGCGCGGGGAGCCTGATCGTGGCCAACGCGCACCGCATCCTGGCCGGCGAGCTGCCGCTCCTGCCGCCGCGCGGCACCACATCGGCCGACTTCTTCCTCTTCCCCGCCGAGGACCCCGCCACCTGCGCCGAGCGCGTGGTCGACGTGGTCACCCGGCGCATCCCGAGCACCTTCGGCCTGAGCTGGGCCGACGACGTGCAGGTCTTGGCGCCGATGTACCGCGGCGAGTGCGGCGTCGACGCGCTCAACCAGCGGCTGCGCGCGGCGCTCGCGGCCGAGACGGGGAGCGGCTCGGCGGGCGAGCTGCTCGCGGCCGGCAGGAGCTGGCGCGAGGGCGACCGGGTGATGCACACGCGCAACGATTACGAGCGCGAGCTCTTCAACGGCGACATGGGGTGCGTGGCGCGCGTGCAGGAGAACGGCCTGGTCGTGGCCTTTCCCGAGCAGGAGGTCTTCTACACGCTGGCGGAGCTGAACGATCTCCAGCCGGCCTTCGCCGTGACCGTGCACCGCGCCCAGGGCAGCGAGTATCCGGCGGTGGTCCTGCCTCTGATCCCCCAGCACTTCATGATGCTGCAGCGCAACCTGCTCTACACCGCGGTCACGCGCGCCCGGCGGCTCCTGGTGCTGGTCGGCTCGCAGCGCGCGCTGCGCATGGCGGTCGACAACGCAGAGCAGGCGGCGCGCCTCTCCGGGCTCGCCCGTCGGCTGGCGCGTGCGCAGACGGAGCGCGAGTCAGGGACGGCCTAGCTCGCCGCCCCCGGGCGGGAAGGGTATCCTCGCAAGGCTCCAAACCCGGACCCCTTCATGAACACCAAGACCCTGATAGCGGCCCTCCTGAGCGCTCCCTGCCTCGTCGGCCTCGGCCTCCACGGCGACACGATCGAGCTCCGCGTCGCCGACGGCATCGAGCTGCGCAAGGAGCTGACGGTCGAGATGACCCTCACGCTCGAGGACGCCAACATGGAGGCCGACGGCGAAGACGTCAGCGAGGGGATCCCGGGCGACCTCGAGTTCACCGCCGACGGGGAGATCTCCGTGACGGATCGATACGTCACCGTCCGC
>DATKBQ010000654.1:0-12327 GCA_035546375.1 Planctomycetota bacterium
GCTGTGGATCCAGAACCCCTACTTCCTGCCCGACCCGGAGGGGGTCGAGCTGCTGGCGGCGGCGGCGAGGCGCGGCGTGGACGTGCAGGTCATGGTGCCCTCGCCCGAGGCCTCGGACGCGCCGTTCGTGCAGCACGCGGCACGGCGCAACTTCGGGCGGCTGCTCGCGGCCGGCGTGCGCATCCACGAATACCAGCCGGCGCTGCTGCACCAGAAGGTGCTGGTGGTGGACGGGAGCTGGTGCGCGATCGGCTCGAGCAACTTCGACGACCGCTCGTTCGAGCTGAACGACGAGCTGACCCTGGGCGTGCTGGACGGTGTCGACGGCAACGTTCTCCTCGAGCTCACGGCGTTCCCGGATCCACTGTGAGTCACGCTAGATGACCGTGGCTACGCCGGGGGCGACCGATCAGGGGTCGTCGATTCTCCTTCCGCCGGGGTCCGCGACGCTGCCCCGACCAGGGCGAGCACCGCCGCCCGCAGCGGGCCTGCAAGGTGGGGCCAGGCCACAACTCGCCCGAGGTCGCGGTCAGTTCCTGCCGGAGGCGCTGGGTCGCCCTGGCTCGCACCATCTCGCCCCCCAGGTGCTGGCGGAACTGCTGGTGTCTGGAGCGCTGCGCTCGTAACCTCTTGGCTCTCGCTGCCTTGCGTCTGGAGTTCGCGGCTTCCTAAACCGCAGGCCGGAGGTTCGACTCCTCTCGGGCGGACCGGACCCGCCACGCTAACGTGGTTGCCCCTTCCGCCCTCTACACTAAACTCGGGGTCGGAAGCTGTCTCACCCGCGTTGGCACAGAGGGTTGCGCTTCGTGACCTCAGGGCGCTAGCGACGTCGCCCTCCAGTTCAACTTCCAGGCAAGACTCGAGGTCCCGGCGGCCGTCTGGCATCCTTGGGTGGTGGACCTCGCCCTGGAGAACGAGCTACGAGCCGTCGCTTTTGCCTGGCTAAACGAGCAGATGGCCCGGCACGGCGACGTGCTGGAGGGCAGGCTGCTCCGACGCGGCTTCGACTTCATGGGGCAAAGCGTGCCGCTCGCGGTCCAGCAGGGCATCCACAAGCCGAAGTTCGTCGAAGCTGCGCTGAGCCTCCGCACGTCGTTCGATTCGCCATACTCGGACTACTTCGATGGCGAGGAAACGCTCGTGTATCGATATCGCGGTAAAGACCCGAATTCCTGGGATAACCGCGCCGCTCGCTGTGCCTTCGAGCACCAGCTACCATTAATCTACATGCACGCAGTCTCAGAGAACCCGCCGAAGTATGTTGTCGTCCGCCCTGTATTCATCGTCGCCGACGACCCGGCGAGTCTCGCCTTCCGGCTGCAGGCGGAGTTGCCGGCGATGGCTGGCCTGTCTGCCCGCTTAGGCGGAGCTTCCGCCCTCGTCGATGCTCCGAACTACCGCGAGCTCCAGCGGTCCTATGGGACACGCCTCGTCCGGTCGCGGCTCCACCAGGAGACTTTTCGCCAGCGGGTGATCCAGGCGTACCAGTCGCAATGCGCCATGTGCCGCCTGAGGCACGTCAAGCTGTTGGACGCCGCGCACATTGACCGCGACGCCGACCCGTTCGGCGAGCCAGTGATCAGCAATGGACTCAGCCTGTGCCGCATCCACCACGCGGCCTTCGACGTTCGCTACCTGTCGGTGGAGCCGGATACCTACCGCGTGCGCGTGCAACCCGTCCTGCTCGACGAAGAGGACGGTCCGATTCTGGAACACGGCCTGCAGGCGATGGAGGGCGTGAGGCTCCAGCTCCCGAAGCGTAAGTCTGACTACCCGGATCCGGAACGTCTACGGCGGCACTGGGAGGGATTCTTGGCGGCGTCGTAGCCCGTCATCCGTAATCGTGAGGACGGGGGAGGTGGGGCTACAACTCCGCGACCGTTTCCACCTATCGACCGGAAGAACGAGAACCTCGGGACGGCGGGCGGGGCGGGCGCGGGCGGAGTGGCGCGCGCGCGGGCGATGAGTCGCTCGTCCTCCATTCGGCGACCTTCCACGTGGACGATCCCGACCAGGTGGCGAGCCGGCTCGGCGAGCGCGACGACCTGGACTACGACGACAAGGAGGGCATCTGGAGCTGGATCCGCATCGGCGTCCCGGTGGCCGGGATCGGCGAGATCACCCGGCTCGGCACGCTCCAGCTGATCGGTCCGGAGCTGCTCCTCGAGGTGAACTCCGCCGGACGCTTCGAGCGGGCGCGGCGCTGGCTCGAGGCCCTGCCGGGCGTGCGCTTCGAGCGCGTCACCGTCCACGATCCCGATTCCGATCCGCTCCCCACCGACGACCTGCTTCCGGGCCCCCGGCCCGGTCCTCCGGATCCCGAGCTCATGGAGCACCTGCGCGAGATGCAGTTCGCCACGGGCCTCCGCTGGCTCGACGAGCCGGTGCCCGCGCTCGGCAACCTCACGCCGCGCGCGGCCTGCGCCACGGCGGAAGGCCGGCGCCGGGTCGCGGTCATGGTGCGCGCGATGCTGCCGCTCGGCTACCCCGGCGGGCAGCTCCCGGCGCCGACCGAGCAGCTCCTGGCCGAGCTCGGGATCGGCGCCGAGGAGTGATCGGCCCTGGCGGGGTTGCAAGAGCGGATTCAGGATCTCCGTTCCCGCTACGAGGATCTCCGCGTGCTGCGCGTCCTCCCGTGCAAGCACATGCAGGATCGACTCTGCTCACAGTGGCTCGCTCGGCGAGGACGCGCCAGCAACATGCCTGCCCCGGCGGTTCAGCAGACGGTTCCAAGCGCGGGCGGGCAGCTCGCCGGGGTAGCCGATGCAGGCTCGCCTGCCTCGCGTGAAACCGCCGTTGTCCCCGCGCGGTCGATCGGCGCGCCAACTTCGCCCGGAAGCCCGAGGGGGTAGCCCGCGCCGCCCCCGGCTTCCCGGGGCCAACCACTGCGCTTTCCATGAGGAAGCCCGACCGCAACGCCCGGACGCTCGTCGAGGTCGCGCCCGAGCTGAACCGCCGCGGGGCTCTGGCTCGAGGTCGAGGGCGGCGCCCCGCTCCTCGTCCCCGCCCCTGACTGGGAGCACCCGCGCGTCGCCTCGGTCGGCAGGGCCGCGGCGGGTGCGCGGCAAGTCGATCGCCGCAACTTATTATCTGAAGGAAGGTTACGACTCAGACTGCCGGCGGAGGAGCGGCCACCTCAGGGAAATGTCCCATTCTGCCGTAGTATGCAACAGGACAAATCGGCCCGGCGGAGCGCCTAGCATGCCCTTCGCCCTGGAGTTGCCAGATCACCTGCGCCGGGCCGGCTGGAAGGTGAAAGTACGCGACAAGGAACGACTGGAGCCCCCGCACGTGACGATCCTCTTCAAGGCGCGCACGTGGCGGCTGGATCTCGGCACGCGCGAGTTCCTGGAGCGAGGATCGGGCTGGGCAGGCATCGATCCAAGAGTCCGTGCGGCGATCGAAGCGAGTTGAAGCGAGCTGGGCTCCGCCTGGGACTCCATGTACCCCGGCAACCCCGTGGGTGAGCAGGAATGAGCGCCACTCGCCATCGTCGCGCCAGCCAACGCATCCTCCGGCTGGAGTCTCACAACGGCAGGGACAGGCTGGAGATCGATCCCGGGCGGACGCCCGCGAAGTTGGTGGAAGCCCTCGAAGGCTCCTCGAAGGATTCCTTGTGGGTCCTGCCCAACACGACGGCGGTCCACGCGTTCCTGGACGCCGTTCACGAGCTCTTCCGCCGGGAGACTCGACCCCGGCAAAGGTTGGGGAGCCTGCTCGTGCTGGGCGCGACGACACCGAACGCAACGCCCGTCCTGCAAGGGCTCTTCCATCCCGTGGTGGGGGGAGCTTCCTTCGAGCACCTCCCTCACGACGTCCTCGTCGAGGTGCTCGAGATGCCGGACGACGAAGCCGGTGACCTCTTGATCGGCGGTTGGACGAACCCGGACGGCGAGCTGCTGATCCTGGTCCGGGGCAACCTTCGAACGATCGTCGCGCCCTTCTCCATGTTCGCCGCGACCGACCACGCGATCCCGGACTTTCGGCGACTGTCCTTCGAGGACCATGGGCACACGGTTCGCCTCGGGAACTACGAGGCATCCTCGGACTCCATCCTGTACGAGCTCGATCCGGACTACCGGCGTCGCCTGAATGCGCAGCGCAGGGAATCGGAGCGCGGTCTCGGGCCTGCCCTTCGCCGGCTCAGGAAGCAGCGCGGGTTGTCCCGCTCGGAGTTCCCTGGCCTGAGCGAGAAGACGATCGCAAGGATCGAGCGCGGAGAGATCCAGCGGCCGAATGCCCGGACGGTCAAGGCGCTCGAGGCGAAGCTCGGCATGGCCTTGGACGAGATCGCCGAATTCTGAGTCGCTGGCTCACTTGCCAGTAACCCTGCCGTCGCTTCGTCTGCGGTGCCGCGGTAGCGCAGGCCGCCGTCGCGATGTTCGCCTACCTGCGTACCCTCGAGCCGATCCGCAACCGCGTGCCGGAGGCGCTGCCGCCGGCCGTCGCGATGTGAGTCGCCCACCCGCCCGCCAAGATCCCGCCGCCCGCTTTCCGGGTCCGGCGCGTCCCTGATCTACACTCGCCCACCTGGCCGCGCCCGTTTCCACCCGCGTCAAGGAGCACTTCCTCCGAGCTCTCGAGCTCCCCGAGCCGGAGCGCGCGCACTTCCTCCAGCGCCTGAGCCGCGAGGACGCGACGCTCTCTGCCGAGGTGCGCGACCTGCTCCGCGCCCATTCGGCCGGCCTGGGACGGATCCCGGATGCGATCGAGTCCCTGGTCTCCGGCGCGAAGGCCAGCGCGGGTGCTCCCGGCCAGCGCATGGGCGACTACGAGCTGCTCGAGGAGGTCGGCTCGGGCGCCTTCGGCTCGGTGTGGCGCGCGCGGCAGGTCTCGCTCGAGCGCGTCGTCGCGCTGAAGGTCCTCCGCGCCGGCCGGCTTGCCGGCGCGGCGGAGCTGGCGAGCCTGCGCGCCGAGGCCGAAGCCGTCGCGCGCCTCGACCATCCCGGCATCGTCCCCGTCCACGAGGTCGGCGAGCACGCAGGGCACGCCTTCTTCAGCATGAAGTGGATCGAGGGCGGCACGCTCGCACTGCACCTCGACGAGCCTTGGCCCGCGCGCCGCGCGGCGGAGCTCTTGGTCGAGATCGCGCGCGCGGTCCACCACGCCCACCAGCGCGGGCTCCTGCACCGCGACCTCAAGCCCTCGAACGTGCTGCTCGACGCCGAAGGCCGGCCACACGTGGTCGACTTCGGCATTGCCATGCGCATCGATGCGGACGAGGCCGCAGGCCAAGCGCGCGCGCTCGCCGGCACGCCGGCCTACATGGCGCCCGAGCAGGCGAGCGGTGCCGAGCTGACGGTCGCGACCGACGTCTGGGCGCTGGGATGCCTCCTCTACGAGCTGCTCGCCGGCCAAGCGGCGTTTGCCGGCGGCTCGCTGGACGAGGTCCTGCACAGGGTCCGCCACGGCGAGCCGGCGCGCCTCTCGGCGCTGCGTCCCTCCGTTCCGCGCGACCTGGAGGCCATCGTGCACGCCTGCTTGCGCAAGGAGCCCGCGCTCCGCTACGCGTCGGCCGCCGCGCTCGCCGACGACCTCGAGCGCTGGCTCGCCCACGAGCCGGTCGCCGCCCGCCGTGCCGGCGCCTTCGATCGGCTCGCGCTCTTCTGCGCCCGCTCGCCGCTCGCCGCGACCTTGACCGGCGTGGTCTCCGGCTTGGTGCTCTTGCTCGCCGTGACCGCGACATGGGCCAGCCTCGAGCTGAGCGCGCGGCTGCGCGAGTCCTACCTCGGGCAGGCGCGAGCCACGCGGCTCGCCGGCGCGGCGGGAGCGCGCCAAGGCGCGCTGGCCTTGCTCGCCCGAGCCGCGGCGATCCGGCCGGGCGAGGACCTGCGCGACGAGGCGATCGCCTGTCTCGCCCTGACCGACCTCGTGCGCGAGCGCACCGTCGATCGCCCGCCGGGCCTGCAGGTGCACTTGGTGCCCGATCCCGCGCTCGAGCGGCTTGCGCTGGGCGACGAGCGCGGGTTGCGCGTGCTCGCTTTCGACGACGGATCCGAGCTCGCGCGCCTCGATCCGGCGAGCGACGTCACGTTCCTGCGCTGGTCCCCGGGCGGTCGCTGGCTCTTGAGCAAGCACCACGCTCCGGGCGACCAGGGACGCGACGCGCGCCTGCGCGTCTGGGACGTGGGCGCCGGAACCGAGCTGTGGTCGCGCGACGAAGCGATCTCCTACCGCTCGGTCGCGTTCGCGCACGACGAGCGGCGGCTCGCCTACGGGACCCTCACCGGCGAGGTTCTCGTGCTCGAGCTTCCCGGCGGCGAGGAGCGCCTCCGCCTCGATGCCGGCGCCCGCACCGGCGCGCTCGCCTTCCGCCGCGACGGCCGCGAGCTGGCGGTGGGCATCGGCGGAGGACGGAACGTGCTCGAGATCCGCGATGCCGAGAGCGGCGCGCTGCTCCACCAAGCGAGCCTTCCCTCGGCCCCCTTCGACCTGTGCTGGACCGCCGATGGGCGGCTGGCGGTCGCGTGCGGCGATTTCCGCGTGTACCTCTTCGACGAGGGCTCGAGCGAGCCGCGCATCGTCTGCGAGGGGCACTCGGCCGAGGTGGTCGAGGTCTTCGCCTGTCCCGCCGCTCCGCTGCTCGCATCGCACTCCTGGGACGAGACGACCAGGCTGTGGGACGCCACCACGGGCCGCGAGCTCCGCCGCCTGTCGGCGCGCGCCCTGGGCTTCTCGCCGGAAGGCCTGCGGCTGGGGCTGACCGACGCGCGCACCTGGAGCCTGTGGAAAGTCGAGCACGGCGCCGTCCTGCGCACGCTGCGGGTGCACCGCGGCAAGTCGCCGCGCGACTTGAGCTTCTCTCCCGACGGGAAGCGGCTCGCGACCGCCGGCCCCGACGGCGTCTACCTGACCGACGTCGGCGCGGGCTCGCCGCCGCAGCCGGTGCTCGACCTGCCGGCGCGCTCGGTGCGGTTCCTCGCCCAGGGGCGCGAGCTCGCCGTCAGCGGCGAGAGCGGCTTGTGGCGGCTGGAGCTCGAGCCCGGCTCGCAGCCTCGGCAGCTCCTGTCCGAGCCGCTATGGAGCCTGGCGCTGTCCGCCGACGGCCGCACGCTCGCCGCGCAGGGAGTCGATGCGGTGTACCTGCTCGACCCGCTCGCTCCCGGCGAGGCGCGCAGGCTGCCCGGCGCCGAGCACATGGAGTACGTCTCGATTTCCGCCGACGGCTCGCGGGTCGCGGCCGGGAACTGGCGCGGGAAGGGCGTGCGCCTGTGGTCGCCGCGCGAGGGCGATGCGCCGCGGCTCCTGTTTCCCGAGCAGGTCAACGTCGCCGTGGCGCTCTCGCCCGACGGGGAGCTCTTGGCGACCGGCTCGAGCGAGCGATTCGAGCTGTGGCGCGTCGCGACCGGCGAGCGCCTCTTCGCGCAGGAGCGCCAGCGCGCCTTCGGCAACGCGCCGGCTCCGGTCGCGTTCCGTCCCGACGGGGCGCTGGTAGCCTTCGCCGTCTCGAACGAGGTCGTGCGCTTGCTCGACGTGCGCGAGCTCGCCAGCCGCGGGACGCTGGAGGCGCCCCAGCTCGAGGCCCTGTTCGAGATCGCCTTCTCGCCCGACGGCTCGACCCTGGGCACCGCCTGCGCCACCAACCGGGTGCAGCTTTGGAACCTCGCCGCGCTCGAGCGCGAGCTCGATGCGCTCGGGCTCGGCGAGGTCCGCTGAGCGACGCGCAGCGCTACGCGGAGCGCCGGCCCGGCAGGGGCAGGAGCATCGGCACGCGGCGGCGGTAGTCGAGGTACGACTCGCCGTGCTCGGCGACCAGCGAGCGCTCCTCGATCTGGATGCCGACCAGGATGTACCCGGTGCACATCGCGGCGAAGAACAGGTGGCCCATGCTCATCACCGGCGTGGCCCAGAAGGCCAGCAGGAACCCGAGCATCAGCGGGTGGCGCACCATGCGGTACAGGGAGCGCTCGCGGAACCTGGGCGCCTCCGCCGGCCGGCCGAGGAAGTGGCGCACGACCTGTCGCAGGCCGAAGAGCTCGAAGTGGTCGATCAGGAAGGAGGCGAACAGCACGATGCCCCAACCCAGGAAGGACGCTCCGTTCAGGAACCAGGCGAGCGGCCCTTGCACCTCCCAGAGCGTCCCCGGCAGGTGGCGCCACTGCCAGAAGGTCGCGATCAGGATCGCGCAGGTCACGAGGACGAACGTCGCGCGCTCGATCACTTGCGGGACGATCCTCGTCCAGCGCCGCTTGAAGGCGCGGCGCGCCATGATCGTGTGCTGCACGGCGAAGAGCGCGAGCAGGCCGCCGTTCACGAGCAGGGCCTCGCCCAGCGGAACGCGGGCGCCGCCGTCGACGGTCTTCGGCACGCCCAGGCCGGTGACGAATCCGATGGCGTAGAGGAACGTGCCGAGGAAGAGGACGTACGCGAGCGAGCCGTAGAGCAGGCTCGCAACGCGGCTCGCGCGCGAGGCGCGGGCGAGCTGGGGGGCCGGGGCGGCAGCCGGCCGGCGCGCGGTGGAACGAGGTTCGGTCGCAGGGCTGGAGGTGGTGGTGGACACGGTAGGTCTCGGGTGAGGGGTCGATACTGGAAGCTCGCCCGCGGCTCGAGCGTCGCACGCGAGCCGCCGGGCGCCCGGCCGAGCAGGCAGGGCGAGACGGGCTCGCCCGAGCCCGCCGTCCTTCGTGGCGCAAGACGGTGCCGGCGGCTGCCACGGATTCGGCGGAATCCGGGACCGGCGAGGGTCGCGGGTCGGCGTGGCTCTACGGAGCGCGCTCGCCCGCCCCTCCGGGCGCGCCGGAGCCGTCCTCGCTCAGCGACTGCGCCAAGCGCGCGCGCGCGAAGGCCCAGTCGCGCGCCGCCGTGCGCTCCGACAGGCCCAGCGCCTCGGCGACGGCGGCGACCTCCATGCCCGCGTAGAGCCGCAGCCGCGCGATCTCGGCGGCGCGCGCGTCCTCGCGCTCCAGGGCCTCGAGCGCGTCGGAGAGCTCCAGCGCGAGCTCGGGGTCGTCGCTGCCGGCCAGGTCGATCCCGGTGATCGGCAGGCGCTCGACTCCGCCGCCGCGCTTGGCGGCGAGGACGCGGCGCGCGTGGTCGGTCAGCACGCGCTCCATCGCGCGGGCGGCGGCCGCGAAGAAGTGCCGCCGCGTCTCGAAGGCCGGCTCCTCGTCCCCGGCGAGCCGCAGCCAGGCCTCGTGCACGAGCGCCGTCGCCTGCAGCGTGTGCCCCGCCCGCTCGCGCGCAATGCGCGCCGCCGCCAGGTCGCGCAGCTCCCCGTGGACGAGCGCGAAGACCGCCTTCCAGGCGTGGTCGCCCTGGCCGGCCTCCTTCAAGAGCTTCGTCAGGTCGGATGCCTCGCTCGGGCCGGCGGAAGCGGTTCCAGTGGGGCCTCGGATCACCGCCTGATCTCCCTTGCTCAAAGTTCTTTCGCTGCCCCGTCCGTTATTCAAGGAAACGGCCGATTCCTCAAGTTAGCGGGTCGAGGGGGCAGTTCGCCAGGGCCTTGGGAGCACCCACGGGAGGCCCGCGGGCGGGGGTCGAGGGCCTTGCCGATGTCCATAATGGACAAAAACGGCCAAACAGGCCATCGTGCCCCCATGAACGTCGCCCTGACTCCTGAACTCGAGGAACTCATCCGCCGGAAGCTCGCGAGCGGGATGTACAAGAACGCCGCCGAGGTGGTCCGGGAGGGACTCCGCCTCCTCGCCGAGGAGGACGAGTGGAAGGCCGAGGTGCGCAGGACGATCGCTGCAGGCATGGCACAGCTACAGGTCGGGGAGGTCGTTGACGGGGAGAAGGCGGTCGATGACGTCGTCCAAGGGCTTCGCCGACGCCGCGGCAAGGCCAAGGGCGCGTGACCGCGCGTTACTACCTCACCCTCCAGGCCAAGCAGGACCTCGCCGAGATCGCTGAGTACATCGCCGCCGAGGGCGGACTCGAGGCAGCCGCGAGCGTCGTGGAGAGGTTCCGCGAGAGCTTCGGTTCCTCGCCGATCAGCCGGGCGTCGGTCATGTTCGCGAGGACCTGGCGGAAGATCCTAGGGTGAGGTTCTGGTCTGTCGTCTCCTACCTCATCGCTTACGCTGGCGACGAGCGTCCTCTCGGCATCGTCTCCATCATCCATGGGTCTCGCGACCCGAGCACGATCCGGCGACATCTGGAGCGCGCACGGCGATCGCGCTCCGAGCGGGACTGATGGCAGCCCGACGATGACCCGCTGACTCGAGGCGAGCTCGCCCGATCGCCTACCCCGTCTCCCGCTAGTGCAGCTCCGGCGCGAGCGCGAGGTCGAGTGCAAGCCGCCCGCGGGCCTGCGGGACGAGCCGCGACTACGGGCACTTCTCGGCCAGGCGCTTGCGCGGGAGGATCAGCCAGCCCTCGGTCCTTGATCGGCGGCAGGCAACAATCGATAGTTGGCTCTCGATGTCCGGCTCCTCGACCGAAGCGGCGCAGCTCGACGATCGCAGGCCAGCGGCCACGTGCGTGTCGGGCTCGAGGGCAACCTGTGGCTCGACGAGGAGCGGACCGCGCTGGCCACGAACGCGCGCCTGGTCGAGCGCCTCGCCGCCCACGCGCGCTCACTCGGCCGCGAGCTCGTCGAGCGTGGCGAGCGGCAGCGCCAAGCGCTCGGCCAGCTCGAGGTAGCACGCGTCGTACGTCGAGAGCTTGTGGGAGCGCGCGAGATCGAGCACGCGGCCTAGCGCCCGTTCCGGCGGCTGGTGCTCGACCCGTTTCGGCAGTTCCTCGAGGTCTCCGAGGAACGAGGCGATGTCGGCGGGCTCGAGGTAACCCTTTCGTTCGGAAGCGGCGAGCGCGTTCCCGACCTCGAGCGCCCAGAGACCCGGCACGACGGCGAAACCGTCCGCGATCTCGTGCAGGACATGGGTCGTGAAGGGGGTCCGGCGATCGGGAAAGCACCAGGAGAGGGTGACCGAGGCGTCGAGGACGAGGACGGTCACTCACGTCCCTCGTTGATGAGGTCCTCGATGGAGACGCCCTTGGGGAGGCGGATCCTTCCGGCGTCGCCGAAGGTCGCGAGCCGGTCCGCGGCGGCGCGAGCGCGTTCGCGGTCGAGGGGCTCGCCGACGGGGACGAGCCTCGCAACGGGATGGCCGTGGCGCGTGATGACGATGACCTCGCCGCGCTCGAGCAGGTCACCGAAGCGCGTCTTCGCCTCGAAGGCTCCCACGAGGTTGGAGGGAGGGTTCATAGGTCGATTCTAAACCAGTCGTCAACCAGTCGGAACCGACTTGAATTCGGTTGCAAGGGCCCAACCACTCCGGGGGCCGCCCAAGCGTCGCCGGCTGGGCTACCCCAGGGTCCTCCGCCCTCCGGCCCGGAACCGGGCCTTTCACAACCGGACGCTCTGCGCCGGGACGAAAGGGTCGGTCGCATCAACGGAGCTGGCGCAGGATCTCGGCCAGCTCCGCGGCCGAGAGAGAGACATCGAAGACCTGCTCCTGCGGGACGTCGCGCACGACGACGTACTGCGCGCGAACCGTATCGCGGATGCCGCCGCTGCCCTCGTGCTTCGCGGCGATCCAGACGACCTTGGCAGGCCCGGGCTTTCCGGCGTAGATCAGGATCTCGCCCTTGGCGTCGAAGGCCGGACCTCCCCAGTCGATGCCTTGATGGGAGTCGTCCACGGCGACCAGAGTCGCCTTGAGGTAGCGGGGAGGCTCGGGCAGCGCGCCATCGGTCCGTAGCCGCAGCCGCACGGGAATGCCGGGTTCCAGTTCGACGGTGGCGCGTTCGCGCAAATCGAGCAGCGAGACGTCGCGATGTCCCGGCACGCGAATCTCGACGTCGAGCGCCTCCCACGGCGACACGAGGACGACCGGGAGCTGGCCAGTGCGCAGGTACACGCGCGATCGCTGGGACTGGCGTGCAGGTGCGAAGAACGCGGACGCCTGGAAGTCGTGCCCGCGCTCAAGGCCCTTCAGCGCGATCGTGTGGGCGAACACCTTCCCGCGCAGGTCGATCTCGACGGGGTCCGTGGCGGGGCTCTCGCCGGCAGCGACCTCGACGCGAGCCTGGAACAGCGGCCGGCGTTCTGCGGCCGGCAGGAAGCCGTGCGTCGAGACCTCGAGCCGCGCCGGTCCGACCGGCACGGAGGAGAAGCTGAAGGCTCCGTCGGCGCTGAGGAGCGGGCTCAGGGCGGCCCGCCGTGCGGCGGGGGAGTCATCGTGCAACTTGAGCTCGATCGCGCGAGCGGGGATCCCGGGATCCAGGAGCACGCGGCCGCGCAAGGAGCCGGTCGCGGGCGGGCTCGGGCTCGGCCGCGCTCGTGCCAGGTCCGCGGAGTCGGGCGGCTCGAAGGTGAGCGTGGTGCATACGGTCTCGCCGGGCGCCCGGGGTCCGCGAAGCTTCTGCGAGTCGCCTTCCCTCA
>DATKBQ010000655.1:0-5935 GCA_035546375.1 Planctomycetota bacterium
AATCTGGTGGTTTTTGTCCTGACTCCGTACCGTATCCTCAGCCGCGCTACCCTCGGCCAACGGGACAACCGACCCTGGCCGAGGGGCAGCGCGTCAGGAATCTGGCGGGTCCTGACTCCGTAACGCGTCAAACGTCCGCGACAGGTGCGCGTATCCTTCGGGTCCCCTGACCGCCGGAGGAACCCATGGCCGCCACCGCGCTTCTCGCCACCGTCTTCGCCCTCCTCGTCCAGACCTCGCCGCAACCGCAGCCGCCCCAGGAGCCCCAAGCCACTCCCGCTGCCGGCCAGGAGCCGCTCGACAGGCTCCCCCCTCGCCAGCGCCGCGACGAGCCCGAGCCCGCCGATCGCCCGTCCACCTCCCAGGACCGCGCCTGGATCGGCGTCACGCTCCAAGCGGAGCCCGCCCAGCCCGACGGCTCCGAGCGTCCCGGCCTCGCCGTCGTCCAGGTCCTCCCCGGCTCCCCGGCCGAGCGCGCGGGCCTCGGGGGCGGCGACCGGCTCATCGCGGTCGAGGACCGGCCGCTGGTCTCCTACGACGAGCTCGCCCGCCTGCTCCGCGAGCACGTCCCGGGCAACCGCCTGCGGCTCCTGGTCGAGCGCGAGGTCAGCGTCGTTCCCGAGCGCGGAGACTCCGGCCGGCCGCGGCTGGGGGTCCATCTCGAGCCCGGCGAGCCGGGCCGCGGCGTGGGGATCGGCGAGGTCGTGGCGGGCTCGCCCGCCGCGCGCGCGGGCTTGCGCGAGCGCGACCGGATCCTCGCCGTCGGCGGCCGGGAGGTTTCCTCGCCCCCGGAAGTGGTCGAGGCCCTCGAAGCGCAATCCAGCAGCCGCACGATCGACGTCGCCTTCGCCCGCGAGCTCGAGGTGACCCTCGGCAGCATGCCGGAGTCGCTCTCCGGCAGGCCCGAGGAAGGCGCCTTCGAGATCCCGAGGTTGGCGCCGCGCGCGCAACCGGACTGGCCGTTCGGCCTCGCTCCCGGGATGCCCTCCGGCGACCTCGAGGAGCTGAAGAGCGAGCTGCGCGCCCTCTCCGAGGAGGTGCGCTCCTTGCGCGCGCTGATCGAGGAGCTGCGGGCGGAGGTGGCGAGGCTGCGCAAGTAGGCGCCGGCGCCCTTCGCGCGGCCCGCGAGCCGCGGCCTCAAGACGGGCCGGCGGCGGCTCCGATCTAGCCCGGGACCCGGCGGCAGGCCGGGCCACCGAGGCCCCCCATGCGCATCGCCTTCTCCGCCGCGCTCTCTGCGGCGCTCGCCATCGTTTCCGCCCAGGCTCCGCCGCCCGTCGAGGCCGGCACGGCGTTGCGGCTCGAGGTCGAGGGCCTCGTCGATCGGGCCGATCTCGCGATCGAAGCTCGGGTGCTCTCCGCGCGGGCGCGGCTCGACGCCCGCGGGCGGATCGAGACCGAGTACGAGCTGGCCGTCGCGCGGGTCTTCTGGGGCAACCCCGGCGCGCGGATCGTCTTCAGCCTGCCGGGCGGCGAGCTGCCGGACGGCCGCGGGCTCTGGCTCCCGGGGATGCCTTCGCTAACCCCGGGCGAGGACGTGGTGCTCTTCCTGACCGGCGAGGATTCCTTCGGGAGCCGCATGCCGGTCGGGCTCTCGCAGGGGAAGCTCCGCGTCGTGCGCGACCGGCGCGGCGCGCGCTCGCTCGCCAGCGAGCTGAACGGCGCGGAGCTGGTCGCCCCCGGCGGGGCCGTGCCCGCCGCGGACGGGATTCGGCTCCTCGACTACGCCGCGACCCTGGCGCGGATCGAAGCGGCCGCCGCCGGGCGCCGCATCCGCGAGGGGCGCTAGGCGTGCGGCCGCGGGCCCTCGCCGCGCTCGCGGCGATCGTCGCCTCGTCGGGGCTGATCGGCGCGCACGTGCGCCTGCACGTGCCGTCGAACGCCAAGCCGCTCTATTGGACGAACCCCGACTCGATCGGGATCGTGATTCAGAAGGCCGGCTCCGACGACGTGCCCGACGGCAGCCACTTCACGGCGCTGCGCAACGCGATCGCCGCTTGGGGCGCAGACCCCGGCACCCGCGCGCGGCTGGTGGAGGACACCTCCCCCTCCCAGCAGGCGCGCACCGACTGGTCGTCGAACGACATCCACCTGATCCTCTTCGACGAGCAGAACGGCTCGGGCTACTTCCCCTCCGGGTCGGCGACGGTGGCGATCACGCCGGTGTGGTACTCGACCTCCAGCGGCGCGATCCTCGACGCGGACGTCCTGTTCAACGGGAAGGGCTTCCAGTTCACGACCAGCGGCGCGGCGGGAAGCTTCGACATCCAGGACGTCGGGACCCACGAGCTGGGGCACTTGCTCGGGCTCGACCACTCGGGCTGGGCCGGCGCGTCGATGTACCCCTACGTCAGCACGGGCGTGCTCCTGCAGCGCAGCCTGTCGCTCGACGACGTGCGCGGCCTGCGCGAGGCGTACCCCGCGCAGGCCTTCGCCTCGATCACCGGGACGGTGCGCCGCGCGGCCGACCAGAGCGTGGTGAAGGGCGCGCACGTGGTGGCGCGCGACCAGCTCGGGCGCAGTGCGGCGGGGGCGCTGGCGGACTCCTCCGGCGTGTTCCGGCTGAGGGGGCTCGAGGCCGGAACGTACCTCGTCTACGCGACGCCGCTGGACCAGCCCGTGTCGGCCGCCAACCTGAGCCCCGGACACGTGGTGCAGACCGACTTCGCCTCGACCTACGGCACGTCCGTCGTCGTCGCGGCGGGCCAGGGCACGGCGTACGGCGACCTGATGGTGGACGGCGACGTTGCGCTGAGCCTGGGCCGCAACTCGGACGTGCTGCCGCTCGGTGTCGTCGCCGGCGGGAGCGCCGTGCTCTCGCTCCACGGCTCGGGGCTCGTGAACGGCAGCTCGCTGCAGCCGAGCGATCCGCTGGTGAGCGTCGTGCCGCTGGCGTGGATGACGAGCTCGGTGGTCTTCAGCGTGGACGTGCCGGCCGGAGCCGAGCCGGGCCACGTAGACCTCGCCGTGGTCGATCCCTTCGGCGGGCTGAGCATCCTGCCGGCGGCGATGGAGGTCGTGCCTCCGAGCCCGGCGGTGGACCAAGTCGCGCCGGCGCTCGGCGCGGGCGCCGGCGGGACCTTCGTCACGCTCACGGGCTCGAGCTTCAACCCCGGCGCGCGGGTCGTGATCGGGCCGCGGATCTACGCCGACGGCGAGTCGGGCGGGTGCCTCGTCGTGGACGGCTCGACGATCACCCTGACCACCTCGACGACGGCGGACGGCACCTACGACGTGGTCGTGATCGACTCGAGCGGCGTCGAGGGGCGCGCGGTGGACGGCTTCACGTTCGCCTCGATCCCCTCCCTCGACACCGTCTTCCCGCCCAGCGGCCAAGCCGCGGGCGGCACGGAGATCGTGCTGCGCGGCAAGGACTTCGTGAGCGGCCTCGCGGTGCGGATCGACGGCGTGGCGCAAGCCCAAGTGTTCGTCGACTCGGCGAAGCGCGTGCGCGTGGTCACCGAGCCGGGAGTGGCCGGCGGGCCGTACGTGCTGGAGGTCGAGAACCCCGGCGGCGCCGTGGCCAGCGCGGCCTTCAGCTACTCGCCGCTGCCCGACCCCGTGCTGGGCGAGGTGGCACCCGCGAGCGGGCCCGCGGCGGGCGGGACGTCGGTGACGCTCACGGGAGCGAGCTTCAACGCCGACTGCGAGGTCTGGTTCGGCGCGAACCCCGACACCGGGCTCGGCGGAGTGCCGGCGACGTCGCTCGTCCTGCTCGACGGATCGACGCTGGCGGCGACCACGCCCGCGCACGGCTCGGGGACGGTGAGCGTCCTGGTCCGGAACGCCTCGACCGGCCAAGCGAGCGTCTTGAAGTCGGGCTACACCTTCGCCTCCTCGGGCGGAGGGGGAGGCGGAGGCTGCCACGTGGCGCCGATCGACGGGCCGCGCGGGCGCCGCGAGGCGTTCCTCTCGTGGCTGGCGCCGCTCCTGGCGCTCGCGCTGCTCCAGGCGCGCGCTTGGCGCCTGCGCCGCCGCCTCGTGCGGGCCTGATCCGTGAACGATCCGCCATCTCGTCCGGGGGTGGACAGGCGCGCCGACGGGCGCCTTAATGGCCCTCCAACCCTGACGATCCGAAGGAGGACCGATATGCGATCGACGCTCTTCGCCGCGACCCTCGCGCTGGCGCTCTCGGCCTGTGCCGGGACCTCGCACCACGCCCTCTCCCAGGAGGCGACCCCCCGCCCGGCCTCGTCCAAGGTCGCGGCCCCCGCGGACTGGTCGATGAACGCGACGATCATCGAGGCCTGCAGCTGCCCGATGTTCTGCCAGTGCTACTTCAGCACCAAGCCGGCGAGCCACCCCGGCTGCTGCCCGCCCGGGACGTCGGCGAGCGACGTGCCGACCTACTGCCGCTTCAACAACGTCTTCAAGGTGAATCGCGGCAGCTACGGCGACGTGAAGCTCGACGGGGCGCGCTTCTGGATCGCCGGAGATCTCGGCGGTGACTTCACGAAGGGCATGACCTGGGCCGTGCTGCACTTCGACCCGTCGGTGAAGCCGGAGCAGCGCGAGGGGATCCAGGCGATCCTGGGCCACGTGTACCCGGTGAAGTGGGGCTCGTTCGAGATCGGCAACGACTTGGCCGTCGAGTGGAACGGCGGCAAGGAGCGCTCGGTCGCGAAGCTGGACGGCGGCAAGGCGGGTGAGGTCGTGCTGGTGAAGAACCAGGGCATGACCGCCGAGCCGATCGTGATCAAGAACCTGCGCTACTGGGGCGTGCCGCGGAACGACGGCTTCGTCCTGATGCAGAACGAGATCGAGACCTACCGCCTGGGCGACAAGAAGTTCGAGCACAAGGGCACGAACGGCTTCATGATCACCTTCGACATCACCTCGAAGGACGCCGCCCCGGAGAAGAAGGCCTACTGAGGCGCCGGCGCGAGACGCGCGCGAGCTGGGCCGGAGGCGCCGCCAATGCGGTGCCTCCGGCTCGTTTTCGCCCACGCCGCCGCCCGCGTTCTCGCTCCGGCGTTCAGGGACAGATCGTGAAGCTCAGCGCGTCGCTGAGGTTGGTCGTGCTCGCGCTGGCCGGGTCGCGGCTCCAGGTCTGGACCCAGACGTCCTGCCCGGCGACGAGCGCGGGGTCCTTGCCGCTGGCGATGTACGCGTTGAAGTCCATCGTGTAGCTGCCGTTGCAGGGGGGCGTGCCGCCCGAGTTCTGGACCATCGTGCGCACCAGGGGCACCTGGCCGCAGAGGAACCCGCCCTGGAACGGGGCGTTGTTGGGGCCGGTCTTGCTGTAGAAGTAGAGCCCGAACTTGTTGTCGAGCACGTTGATCGTCTTGACCACGAAGCCGCTGCCGGCGGAGGCGCTAGGAGAGCCCGTCGAGCCGATCGAGGGCGTGCAGCCCGCGGAGTTCACCTTGGCGGTGCAGTAGACGGTCCCGCCGCCGCAGCCGGCCTCGATCTGCATGTCGTCCATGTCGATGAACCCGCCGCCGCTCGCGCTCAGGCCGTAGATCTCGACGCGCTTGACGACCGCCCCGGCGTTGGCCTGCCAGCCGTTCCAGTACCAGTTGCAGTCGGCCGGGATGACGGCGAGCTCGCTCGAGATGTGCTGGCCGTTGGCATCGAAGAAGGCGACCTTCGCGTTGGGGGTGCCGTTGTTCGAGCCGAAATAGCCGCCGAACTTCGAGACCGGGTTGTCGAAGGTGTAGACGGCGGACTGGCCAGCGGAACCGACGAAGTGCGTTCCACCGTGGGGTTGGATTTGGCATGCGAACGACCACCCCGAAGTCACATTGATGACCCCGTTGGGGTCGCACAGGTCGCCCTTGTTGTTGAAGACGCGGCCCGGCAGGCAGGCATGGAAGCCGTATGGCTTCGACTCGAAGGTCTCCGAGTCGGAACCCGTGAAGGGGCCGATCGCGGTCATCTGCGCCGAGGCGGCGGCGCAGAGCGCGAGCGGGAGAAGGAATCCGAGGAGTGTCTT
>DATKBQ010000656.1:0-3506 GCA_035546375.1 Planctomycetota bacterium
CTCCATCGTGACCCCGTAGATGTAGTCCGCCGCCTCCATGGTGCGCGGGTTGTGGGTCACGACGATGAACTGCGTGTCCTTCTTGAACTGCTCGAGCATCGCCACGAAGCGGCCGATGTTGGCCTCGTCCAGAGGGGCGTCGACCTCGTCCAGCACGCAGAACGGTGCGGGCTTCACGAGGTAGATCGCGAACAGGAGCGCCAGCGACGTGAGCGCCCGCTCGCCGCCGCTCAGGAGGTCGATGCGCTGCGTGCGCTTGCCGCGCGGCGACGCCGAGATCTCAATCGGGGATTCGAGCGGGTCGGTCTCGTCGGCGAGCCAGAGATCGCACTCGCCCCCTTCGAACAGCGTGACGAACGTCCGCCGGAAGTTCTCGCGCACCTTCGAGAACGTGGCGTCGAACAGGTCCAGCGCCGCGCGGTTGATCCGGCGGATCGCGGTGCGCAGGTCGTCGCGCGCCTTGACCAGGTCGGCGTGCTGGGCCTCCAGGAACGCCAGCCGCTCGCTCTCCTCCTGGTGCTCCTGCTGGGCCAGCATGTTGATCGGCCCGAGGCGCTCGATGTCGGCGCTGACCCGTGCCCGCTCCGCGCGCATCGCGTCCAGATCGACGATCTCCAGCTTCTCGGCGTCGGCCACCAGCGCGTCGAAGGGGCGCCCCCACTCGGCCTCCAGGCGCTCGCGCACGTTGCGGCGCAGGCCCTCCAGCTCCGTGCGGCGCAGCTCGATGCGGTGACGCTCCTCCGAGCGCGACTCCACGGTGCGCCGCAGCTCCCGCGCGCGCGTCTCGAGGACGGTCGCGGCGTCGCCTCGTGCCGCCAGCCGTTCGTCCCTGCCTCGCAGCTCGGCGGCGGCCCAGTCGCGCTCCACGAAGAGCTCCTCGAGCTCGGCGGCCAGCTGCTCGCGCGCCCGCGCCGTCTCCTCGGCCACGCCGCGGTTCTCGCGCTCCTCCCGGTCCACCGTCCCCAGCCGCTCCCCGGCGCGCCGGTCGGCCTGCTCCGCGTCCGTCAGGCGGCGCTCCGCTCCGGACAGGGCGCCCTCGGCGTGCGCCTGGAGGACTCGCAGCTCGGACTCGCGGTCGCGCGCCGCCTCCCACTCCCCCTCGGCCTCGGCGAGCCGGCGCGCCGCCCGGATGCGCTTGGACCGGTGCTCGTCCAGCTCGCCCTCCAGCGTCGCGTGTTCCGCGAGCGCCCGCTCGGCGATGTTCTGCGCGTCCCGCAACGCGGCCGCGGCGGCCCTGCCTCCGGCCTCCATTTCCTCGCGCTGCCGGCGCGTGCGGCCCGCCAGACCGGAGCGCGTGCTCTCCTCGGACTCGGCCTCGCGCAGGCGGTGCAGCGCCTCGCGCAGCCGCTCCTCGTCGGCGCGCAGCGCGTCGTCCAGCGCGGTCACGAGGCCGGTCAGCCGCTCGGCTTCGGCGGCCGCCTCGCGCGCCGCCTCGGCCGCCTCGCGGACCTCCCCGCGCAACGCCTCGAGGCGCTCCCGGCGGCCGGTCAGGAAGGGCTCGTCGGGCACGGTGCCCCCGTAGCGCAGCGCGGCCAGGAGGGCCTCCGCCTTGGCCAGGTCGGCGCGCTCCAGGATCGCCACGACCCCGGCGCTCCCGGGCAGCGCGTCCAGCCACCGGCGGGCATTGTCGGCCGCGGCGGCGTCCTCCACGACGACCGCCTGGAGCAGGGATGCCATGGCGGCCTCGACCGCGGGGGCGTCGTCGCCCGCCAGCCGCACGACCTCCGCCAGCGCTCCGGCCACGCCGCCGACCCGCTCTCGCTCCGCCAGAAGGCGCGCCACGCCGGGGGTGTAGCCCTGGTACTCGCTCGCCTCGACCTCCAGCGCGGCGAGCCGCGCGACCAGCCGGCGCGCTCGCTCCTCCGTCTCGGCACGGGCCGCGCGCGCCGCGGTTTCCTCGGCGCGGGCCCGCTCGAGCGCGGCCGCGGTGGCCGCCCGCGCCTCCTCCAGCTCGTCGATCTCCCGGCCGATCTTGCGGCTGCGCTCCTCGAACAGGTCCCCCTGCTGGTCCAGGCTCGCGAGCTCCCCCTCCAGCAGCTTCGCCTCCTCGGCGAGCCGCTCCCGCCTTTGCGTCGCCTCGCGCGCGCGCGCCTCGGACTCCGCGACGGTAGCCCGCAGCTCGGCCAGCGTGCGGTTGATCTGCTCGTCGCGCTCGCGCAGGGCGACCTCCTCGGCGCGCGCCGCGGCCAGCGCCTCGCGTAGCTCCCGCTGACGCGCGAACGCCTCCTTCACGTCGGCGTCGGCGCGCTCCAGCTCGGCCGCACGCTCCTCCCTCTCGCCGCCCAGCTCCTCGATGTCGCGCGCGAGGGCGGCGCGCGCCGCGTGCAGCTCCGCCCGCTCCGCCTCGAGCTGGCTCACGCGACGCCGGGCGTGCGCCGACCGCTCATCCCCCACCGCGATGGCGCGTTCGCGCTCGGCGATGTGGCGGTTGACGCGCTCCAGCGTCTCGGCGACCCCGCTCCGCTCGCGGCTCAGCTCGGCGACCTCGATGCGCGCCCGTTCGAGATCGGCCTCGACCCGGGCCAGCTCCGCCCGTTCCTCCGGCGAATCGCCGCCCATGTCGGCGAGGCGGCGCGCAAGCGCGCCCAGCTCCTCGTCGGCGTTCGCCAGGTCGCGCTCGACCAGCGTGATCTCCAGGGACAGCCTGCGGTCGCGGAGCTCGATGTAGCGCTCGGCCCGGCCGCGCTGGCGCGCGAGACTGCGCACCTTCGTGCGCACCTCGCCGACGAGGTCCTCCAGCCGCTCCAAGTCGGCCTCGGCGGTCTCCAGACGCCGTTCGGCCACCCGCCGGCGGTCCTTGTACCGGCCAATTCCGGCCGCCTCCTCGAACAGCTCGCGCCGCTCGTCCGCGCGGTCGGACAGGATCGCATCCACCATGCGCTGCTCGATGACGGCGTAGGAATTCGCGCCGAGGCCGGTGTCGCGACAGGCGTCCACCACGTCCTTGAGGCGCACGACGTTGCCGTTCAGGCGGTACTCGCTGCCCGATTCCCGGAACACGACGCGGCCCAGCTCGACATGGTCGTAGGGGACCGCGATGCGCCGCGAGTCGTTCGAAAATCGGAGCGCCACTTCGGCGCGCGCGAGGCGCTTCCGCTCGGTCGTGCCGGAGAAGATCGCGTCGTCCATGCGCCCGCTGCGGATGGCCGAGGCGCGCTGCTCCCCCAGCACCCAGCGGATGGCGTCGCTGATGTTGGACTTGCCGGAGCCGTTGGGTCCCACGATGGCAGTCACGCCGTCGTGGAAGGTGAGTTCCGTGCGGTCGGCGAACGACTTGAACCCCTGGAGCGCGAGGCCTTCCAGCTTCATGGCGAGGGCACCCAGCCGGAGATGCGGACAAGCGGCGGATCCAGCCCCATCCCGGACAGCCGGCCCGCCAGGACCGATGCCTGCTCGCGCAGGCTGAACACGCCCGCGTAGATGCGGGCCGCGCCGTCGGGCGCGATCGCGACGGGGTAGGCCGGAATGCCCGCTTCCGTCAGCTCCTCCGCGCGGGCCCGCGCGGC
>DATKBQ010000657.1:0-4436 GCA_035546375.1 Planctomycetota bacterium
CGAAGACTTCGGTCAGCGACCGGTTCAACCGGTTCCTCTGTAACCTCGCGCTCACGCCCAAGCAACGGGAGGACGGGCAGACGAAGCACCGCGCCGTGCGGAAATGCCTCAACCTCCACTACTGGGGTTCAAGCTCCGAGATGGCGAACAGCATGTTGATCGGATCGTGGGGCAAGAACACGGAGAAGCGCCCCCCGCGCGACATCGACGTGCTCCACGTCCTCCCGGACTCCGTGAGGGAGCGCCTCGGCAACCTCGCATGGGGCACGAACAAGCAGTCCTATCTGCTTCGCGAGGTGAAGGGCATCCTCGCCGCGAGCTATACGACCACGGAGATTCGAGCGGACGGTCAGGTGGTCGTCGTCCCCTTCGCCTCCTACATAGTGGAGGTTGCGCCAGCGTTCGAGGAGAAGGGCCTGTTCGGGACGCACACGGGGAAGTACGTCATCTGCGACACCAACGATGGCGGTCGATGGAAGACGGTCGATCCCGTGGCCGAGCAGGAGCACGTCAAGTCCTCGAACGACGCCACGAAAGGTGACACGCGCAACCTGATCCGCATGATGAAGCGGTGGCAGGACCACTGCAACGTGCCCATCAAGTCGTTCGTCATCGAGCTTCTTGCCATCGACTTCCTTCGCGGGTGGGAGCACGCGGGCAAGGGCACGTTCTGGTACGACTACATGGTGCACGACTTCCTGTCGTACATGAAGGGGCGCGCCTTCTGGGGCTCGGTCACGGTGCCCGGAACCGGGGAGGAAATTTCCTGGTTCCAGGCCGAATGGAAAAGCCGGGCGGAGACCGCCCAGGCTAGTGCGGTCAAGGCGTGCGAGTTCGAGGCGAGCGACAAGCCGAGTAGCGATGTCGATGCCGGGCTTGAGTGGCAAAAAGTCTTCGGCGACGACATCCCGCTCTACTGACGGACCAGCGCATGGCGAAGGTCCCCCACCTCGTCCAGGAGTGCAAGCGTGAGCACGAGAACTGCCTCTACACCTCGACCGCGCTCTACGAGTGGCAGAAGTCGGTCCGCTTCTGGAAGCGATGTTTCGTCGTCGCTCCACTCGTCCTTGGCGGATTCGCGGGCTGGACGCTGCTCGCGAACGCGAGCTTCCAGGGAGCCAAGGCGCTCCAGAGCGTGTGCGCGTTTCTCGCCGGACTCCTCCCGACGATCTACACCGCGATCAAGCTCGACCAAAGCGAGGTCGCCATCGCAGACAACGCGGCCGAGTTCAAGAACCTCCAGGATCGGTTTCGACAGGCCGCCATCATTGGCTGGCAAAAGTCCTTCGCCGAATTCGAGGCGGAGTTCCGCTCGATCATGGATCGAATGGAACAGGCTCGATCGCGCGGCCTCGCCATCCCGGACCGGTTCATCAAGCAGGCGCAAGCGAAGGTCAAGAGCGGCGTGTACGACTTCGACGTGGACCTCGCCGAGGAGCAAAAGTCGGCGGGCGGCAAGTAGCGCTGGACCGTCGGAGCCGGAGTCCGGCAGCGGGCCGCCCGAAGTTCTGGCGGGGCCTGCGGGCGCGCGCCCTCAGCGGTAGATCGGATGCTCGCGCGCCAGCTCGGCGACCTCGGCCTTCACGCGGCGCGCTACCCCGGCGTCGCCGGGCGCGGCGAGCACGTCGGCGATCCACTGCCCCAGGCGCAGCATGTGCTCGCGGCCCAGCCCGCGCGTGGTCACCGCGGCCGTTCCCAGGCGGATTCCCGAGGCCTTTGAGGGAGGCTGGGGGTCGTAAGGGATCAGGTTCTTGTTGCAGGTGATGTCGACCGCGTGCAAGAGGTCCTCGGCCTCCTTGCCGGTCAGGCCCATCGGGCGCACGTCGACCAGCATCAGGTGGTTGTCGGTCCCGCCGGAGACGATGCGCAGGCCGCGCTCCGCCAGCGCCCCGGCGAGGGTGGCGGCGTTCTCGACCACGCTCCGCGCGTACTCCTTGAAAGCCGGCTGCAGCGCCTCGCGCAGCGCCACGGCCTTCGCGGCGATCACGTGCATGAACGGCCCGCCCTGGCCGCCGGGGAAGATCGCGCTGTTGATCGGCTTGATCCACTCCTCCTTGCACACGATCAGGCCGCCGCGCGGGCCGCGCAGGGTCTTGTGGGTGGTCATGGTGGTGACGTCGGCATGCGGCACGGGGCTCGGGTGCGCGCCGCCCGCCACCAAGCCGGCGATGTGAGCCATGTCCACCAAGAGCCGCGCGCCGACCTCGCGGGCGACCTCGGCGAAGGCCGGGAAGTCGATGACGCGCGAGTACGCGGAGGCGCCGGCCAAGATCACCTTCGGCCGCACCTCCAGCGCCTTGTCGCGCACCGCCTGCATGTCGATGCGCTCGCTCTCGCGGTCCACCCCGTAAGAATGGATCTCGTAGAAGATCCCGGAGAAGTTCTTCGGGTGCCCGTGGGAGAGGTGGCCGCCGTGGTCGAGGGACATGGCGAGCACGCGCTCGCGCGGCGCGGCCAGGGCCATCAGCGCGGCGATGTTGGCCTGGGTCCCGCTGTGCGCCTGCACGTTGGCGTGCGGGGCGGCGAACAGCTCGCGCGCGCGCTCCAGGGCCAGCTCCTCGGCCTTGTCGACGTGCTCGCAGCCGCCGTAGTAACGCCGCCCGGGGTAGCCCTCGGCGTACTTGTTGGTCAGGACCGTGCCCATGGCGGCGATCACCTCGCTCGAGGTGTGGTTCTCCGAGGCGATCAGCTCGAGCTGGGCCTCCTGGCGCCGCCCCTCGGCCTCCACCGCGCTCCACAGCGCCTCGTCCGAGAGGGAAGTGCGCCCGGCGTGGCGGGCGAAAGTCGAGGGGATGGTCATGGCCCAGGCTATTCTCCCGTCCCCGGGCCGGCGGTCCAACCGTGTCCGGATGCGGCGGCCGGGATAGACCTCGAAGACTCCCAGGCCATCGACGAAGAGCCCGCCCGGATGATCCCCCTCGCCAAGCCGCCCCGCGCCGCCTCCCTCGCCCTCGCGCTCTTCTTGGCTTGCGTGGGGGCGGCTTGCGGCGGGGCACCCTCCTCCGGCGCTGAGCCCGAGACCCCCGAGACCCTGGGCGGGCTGGCGGTCGTCGATCCCGAAGATCCCGAGCACCCCTGGTCGATCGAGCTGGGCGCCGTGCCCGACGGCGAGACGGTCGAGCGCGTCGTGCGGCTGGAGAACCGCCTGCGCGCGGCCGACGGCGAGCCGATGCCGCTGACGATCCGCTCGATCCTGTCGGGGTGCTCGTGCACGCTGCCGTCGATCTCCTACGTCGCCGCCGACGGCACCCGGGTCCACGGAGAGCCGCGGGCCGCCAACGGCGTGATCACGCTTCCGCCCGGTGCGGTCGCCGAGCTGGCCCTGCACCTCGACACGCGCAGCGCGCCGGTGAAGAACCGCCCGAAGCTGATCATCATCCGCATCGTCACCGACTCGCCGAGCGACCCCTACCTATCGCTGGAGGCGCGCGTGCTGGTCGACGCTCCCTTCGGCGCGGCTCCGCCGCTGATCAACCTCGGGCCGGTGGGCGTGAACGCCGGCGGAGCGGGCGCGGTGGACGTGTACGCGGTGCACCCCGACCAGCAGCGCGAGATCGTCCGTGTCATCGAGGCCCCGCCGAACGTCGAGGCGAAGCTCGAGCGCAAGCCGTTGGGCCCGGGCCTGTGGACCCTGCGCGCGCGGCTCCTGCCTCCGATCCCGCACGGGCACCAGGAGTACGTGATCCGGCTCGGCACCACCGGCCCGGGCGGGATCGGCGAGGGCCGTCCCTTCGAGGTGCGGCTGGCCGCGCAGGGCACCCCGGACGTGCAGATCCTCCCCGAGCGTCTGCGCCTGGCCGTGCCGCCGGGCGGCGGGGCCGAGCGCGCCGAGGCCGAGATCCTCTCGCGCATCCCCGGACAGCGCTTCGCCGTGATCGACGCGCGGCTCGAGGGCGGCGCGAGCGAGCGCCTGCGCGTGGAGCTGGTGCCGGCGAGCCCGGACCAGGACGGCCGCAGCGGCCGCTGGCTCGTGCGCCTGGTCGCCAGCGAGCCCCTGGCGGAGCGGGCCGTCGCCGGGAAGCTCGTGCTCCGCCTCGACGACTCCCAGTTCCCCGAGCTCCAGGCTGCCTACATCAAGCTCGCGCCGTGAGCCCCCCCCCTGACCCTCGACCCGCGGCCCTCGGCTCGCGGCGAGAGAATGGAAGTTTGACTACGACTCGGGAGCTGCCGGAAAGACGCGCGCGACGCGGCGGCGGCCGATCTGGACCAGGTGGCCGGCGCGCGTCGGAGGAGCTCGCGGCGAGCGCGACCTCGCGCAGGACCACCGCCAGGGGCACGCCCCGGGCGGGCCACTCGCCGGGGTAGTAGAGTTCCGGGATCGATTCGGGCAGCTCGCGGTCGCGGAACTGGCGGTCGAAGCCCTCGCGCGCCGCGCGCGCGGCCTCGCGGCCGTGGAAGCGCGCCGCGATCTCCTCGGCCAGGCGCGCCTTCGCCTC
>DATKBQ010000658.1:0-6624 GCA_035546375.1 Planctomycetota bacterium
GGCTTCTGCCCCGAGGACTCGCCCTTCCCGCGCGAGCTGCGCGCGCTCGCCGCGCTCGAGCTCGTGGCCACGCTCCACGGCGTGCGGCGGCGCGACGCGCGAGCGCGCGGCTCCGAGCTGCTCGAGCGCGTCGGCCTGGGAGCTCGCACGCGCACGCCGCTCTCGCGCTTCTCGCGCGGCATGCTGCGCCGATTCGCGATCGCCCAGGCCCTGGTCCACGAGCCGGACCTCGTGCTGCTCGACGAGCCGACCGCCGGGCTCGACGCCGAGGGCTTCTCGGTGCTCGGCGAGCTCCTGGGCGAGGCGGGCGCGCGCGGCGCGGCGTTGGTCGTCTCCTCGCACCTGCTCGGCGACCTGCACCGCCACTGCCGGCGGGTCGCCGTCCTGATCGGCGGCACGCTGGCCGCCGAGGGCGCGCCGAGCGAGCTCCTGGCCGGCAGCGGACTGCGCGCGATCGAGGTGGAGGGCCTGGACGACGCGGGGCTCGCCGCCCTCGAGGGCCACGTCCGCGCGCTCGGCGGGAGCTGGGGCGGCGTGCGCCCCTCGCAGAGCGCGCTGGTCGAGCTGTACCGCCGCTACGCGAGCGGCGCCGGCGGGAACGAGCCGTGAACCTCGCGCTCGCGAGCCTCAGCCTGCGCCGCAGCCTGCCCTGGCCCCTGATCGCCCTCGCGGGCCTCGTCGCGCTGTCTGGGCACGCGGCGCTCGCGCCCGAGCTCCCGCTGGGCGGCGGCGTCGAGGGCGCGCTGGCGCGCGAGGGGGTGTGGACCGGCATGCTCGCCGTCCTCCTGCCGCTCTTCGTCCTGCGCCATGCGGGCACGATCCCACGCTGGCGGCGCGGCGAGGCGGACTGGCTCGCCTGCGCACGGCACGGCGAGGTGCTCGCCTCGGCCTGGGCGGGAGCGTTTGCGGGTGGGCTGCTCGTGCTGCTCTTCGCGGCTCTCTGCGCGGAGCTCAGCGCTGGATCCGCAGGAGCGGGGCTGCGCATCGAGGCGCAGCTCCCCGCGCCTCGCGTCGTCTTGGTCGGCGGGCGCGGCGCGCAGCGCTGGCGCGTCGAGGCGGCGGACGGCGAGCTCGAGCAGGGGAGCCTCCTGCGCGCCCGAATCGTCCTGATCGCGGGTGCTCCGGCGGCGGACGTACGTTTTTCCGCGCGCCGCGCTGGAGCCGAGGGCGCGACGACCACCGTGCGGCGGCGGATCTCCGGGCGGGGCAGCGTGCTCCTGGGCGTGCCGAGCGGCTCGGGAGCGCTCGAGCTGGAGCTGGAGCGCGCGGAGCCCGCGGCGATCGTCGCCCTGGAGGGCGACGGGGTCGAGCTGGTGCGCCCCGTGGCCAGCGAGCGAGCCGCGAGCGTCGCGATCCTGGCGCGCGCCGCGCTGGCGCTGGCCGCATGGCTCGCGCTCGCGCTCGGCCTCGGCGCGTGGCTGAGCTCGCCCACCGCGGCGCTTTGCCTGTTGGCGCTGGCGCTTCCGGTCTGGCTCGCCGCCGGCGACCCCCATGCGGCGCTGCGCGGTGCGTGGCCCTGGAGCGGGCTCCCGGAGGCGATCGAGGTGGCCGGACAGGGCTTCGCGCCGCCGCTCTTCACGGCGCGGGCGTTGGCCACGACGGTGCTCGCGGTGGCGGCGGGGCTCGGCCTCGCCCGCGCGGGCCTGCGCGATTGGAGGCGCGACGCGTGAGGCCGCCGCTGCGCGCCGGGCTGTGGCTCGCGGTCCTCGGCCTCTTGCTCGTGCCGCTCCCCGAGCGCGGCGCCGGGCGGCGCGGTGCGCCGGTCCTGGTGCGCCTGCTCGGGCCGATCGCCACGGCGGCGGCGAGCGTGCAGTGGGTGCGCGTCGACCTCGCGATCCGCGCCGGCCGCGAGGGCCTGGCGCTGGCGCGCGCGCGCACGGCGCTGGCCCTCGATCCGGGGGCGAGCGAGGGCTGGATCTTCCTCACGCGCCACATGGCGCTCGAGCTGGCCTCGCCGACGCGGGAGGCCGACGCGGAGGTGCGAGCGGCTTGGCTCCGGGCCGCCGACGAGCTGGCGCGCCTGGGCGAAGAGCACGCGCGGGAGCCCGGCGAGCTGGCGCTGTGGCGCGGGCTCTTCCTCTATACGGCGGCGAGGCTGGATCCGGACACGCGCTGGCCCGGCGGACGGCGCGCGCTCTTCGCCGAGGCCGAGCGGGCCTTCGCCCGCGCGCAGGAGCTGGGCGCGAGCGGCGCCGCGGGCTTCCGGCGCGCCGCGGCCGAGGAGGCCTCACTCTGAGGTCGCGTGAAGCACGCGGCGTCCCTCCTGCGCGAGGGCCGGGGAGTACCATCTCCCGGCGCGATGGGCCTGTTGGACTTCGGAGACTACCTGAGCGCCATCTTCGGCCGCTTCCACTACCTCGCGCCCTTCGTGGTCCTGCTCCTGTGCGGGGTCGGCCTGCCGCTGCCGGAGGAGGTGACGCTGATCGGCGCCGGGCTGCTCTTGCACCAGGAGCACGTGACCTTCGTGCGCATCGTGATCGTGTGCAGCTCCGCGATCCTGATCGGCGACTCGATCCCCTACTGGCTCGGCCGCCACTACGGGATGAGCGCGCTCAAGATCGGCTGGGTGCGCAGGATCGTCCACCCGGAGCGCTTCGCGCGCATCGAGAAGCGCTTCGCGGAGCACGGCAACTGGGCCACCTTCGTATGCCGCTTCTTCCCGGGCGTGCGCATCCCCGGCTACTTCATCGCGGGCACGCTGCGCATGAGCTACCCGCGCTTCCTCGCCCTGGACACGGCCGGCGTGCTGCTCTCGGTGCCGATCTCGATCTACCTCGGGAAGGTGTTCGGCAGCTCGATCGATGAGTTGCGCCGTCACTACCACCAGCTCCACCTGATCCTGGGCTTCCTGGTCGTGGCGCTGGTCCTGGTGATCCTGGTGCGCATGCGCTGGCGGAGGCAGGCGCCCCCGTCGGCGCGGCCGGCCGAGGAGGAGGGGGATGCGCTTCCGTGAGGTCCCGTGAGCCTGCCGTGGCCCCGTTGACGGCCCTGCGGCGCCGGTTAAGCTCTGCGCCCGCCTTGGCCGGCAGTGCGGCGTGAGGCTGGCGCGCGCCCCCCACGCGAGGCCCCTCCAGGCTGTTCCCCCTTCCAGCCGCGAGCGGAATCCCCCCCCCCTGAGCCACCGATCCCCGCCCCAGCAGGATGGACAACACCTACACCCTCGTGGCCGCGGCCGCCGCCGCGCTGGCACTCGTCTTCGCCGTCCTCACCTACTTCAAGATCATGCGCGCCAGCCCCGGCGATGCGCGCATGCAGGACATCTCGAAGCTGGTCCAGGAGGGCGCGGCGGCGTTCCTGAAGGCCGAGTACCGCTGGCTGGCCGTCTTCGTCCTGCTGGTGGGCGGCATCATCGCCGTCTCCAGCGCGGAGGCGGGCCTCGGGCCGCGCACGGCGATCGCGTTCGTATGCGGCGCGGCGGCCTCGGCGCTGGCCGGCTACTTCGGGATGCACACCGCGACGCGCGCCGCCGTGCGCACCACCCAGGCCGCGCGCAGCGGGCTGAACGAGGCGCTGCGCATCGCCTTCAGCTCCGGCTCGGTGATGGGGCTGACCGTGGTCGGCCTGGCGCTGCTCGGGATCACGATCTTCACCTACGTGTACTCCGACGGCGGCCACTACAGCGCGAAGGTGCTCGAGCAGGTGCTCGGCTTCAGCTTCGGCGCCTCGTCGATCGCGCTCTTCGCGCGCGTGGGCGGCGGGATCTTCACCAAGGCGGCCGACGTCGGCGCCGACCTGGTCGGCAAGGTCGAGGCCGGAATCCCCGAGGACGACCCGCGCAACCCGGCGACGATCGCCGACAACGTGGGCGACAACGTCGGCGACGTGGCCGGCATGGGCGCGGACCTGTTCGAGTCCTACGTCGGCTCGATCATCGCGGCGATGACGATCGGGGCCTTCCAGTACGCGAACGACCCGAACATGCCGAGCCTGGTGGTGCTGCCCCTGGCGGTCGCGGCGCTGGGGATCGTCGCCTCGATCGTCGGCTCGTTCTTCGTCAGCGCCAAGGACGAGAGCAAGGTCCACGGCGCGCTCTTCCGCGGCCTGATCGTCGCCTCGGTCCTGGTCGCGGTGGCCGTGTGGTGGCTGTGCACCGCGGGCCTGACGCTGCCGGCCGGCGTCGACGGCACGCGCATGTTCGGCGCGATCGTCGCCGGCCTCGCGGTGGGCGTGATCATCGGAAAGATCACCGACTACTACACCTCGACCCACGCGGCGCCCGTGCGGCGCATCGCGCACCAGTCGCAGACCGGCGCGGCGACGAACATCATCCACGGCTTGGCGACGGGCATGGAGTCGGTCGCGCTGCCGGTCCTCTTCATCTGCATCGGGATCTTCGCCGCGTCCTGGCTGGGCGGCGTCTACGGGGTCGCCATGGCCGCGGTCGGGATGCTGTCCACGCTCGGCATCTCGCTGGCGGTCGACGCCTACGGCCCGGTGGCCGACAACGCGGGCGGGCTGGCGGAGATGGCCGAGCTGCCCAAGGAGGTGCGCCAGCGCACGGACTCCCTCGACGCCGTGGGCAACACCACGGCGGCGATCGGCAAGGGCTTCGCGATCGGCTCGGCGGCGCTCACGGCGCTGGCCTTGTTCAACGCCTACTGCACGCGAGCCGGGCAGCTCGTGATCACGCGGGACGGCCGCGACTCGCCGCTCCTGAACAAGGCCGACGACACGGTGCTGCTCGACGTCAACTCGACGTACGTGATCATCGGCCTGTTGATCGGCGGCTTCCTGCCCTTCCTCTTCAGCGCGATGACGATGCGCGCGGTGGGCAACGCCGCGAACAAGATGGTCGAGGAGGTGCGGCGGCAGTTCCGCGAGATCGCCGGCCTGATGGAGGGCAAGGCGAAGCCCGACACCGCGCGCTGCGTGGCCATCGCCACCGAGGGCGCGCTGAGGCAGATGGTGGTGCCCGGGTTGATGGCCGTCGCGGCGCCGATCCTGGTGGGGCTGTGGAGCGTCCAGGCCCTGGGCGGGTTGCTCGGGGGCGCGCTGGTCACCGGGGTCATGATGGCCATCTTCATGGCCAACGCCGGCGGGGCCTGGGACAACGCGAAGAAGTACATCGAGAGCGGCCAGTACGGCGGCAAGGGCGGCGCGACCCACAAGGCCGCCGTGGTGGGCGATACGGTCGGGGATCCGTTCAAGGACACGTCCGGGCCCTCGCTCAACATCCTGATCAAGCTCATGACCGTCGTCGGCCTCATCTTCCTGCCCTGGTTCGTCTAGCGCGCGCGAGGCCGAGTCCGCGAGGCCGAGCCTCGGCGGATCTTGAGCCCGCCGTAGCGCCGCTTGCGGCGCCCCCCGGCGCCTTGCGCCGTCCGTTCCGGACGCGGCGCGCAGCGCCCGCGCTTCGGCGCGGTAGCGCCATCATCGGCGCGGTAGCGCCGTCCGGCGCGCCGCGTAGCGGCGCCTCCCGGCGCGGTAGCGCCGTCTTCCCGCCGTCTGCGGCGGGCCTGAACCCCGCACACCCCACACGACGCCAGGATGTCCTAGAATCGCTGGGGCCTGCCGCCTCACCTCGAAACCCCACCGCCCACCTCCCGTATCTCCCGCGGGCCTCCCACGAGGCCTCGCCCCCACCCCGCCCACCCACCCCACCCCCACCCGCCATCGAATCCCAGCAGCTTGCGGCGCTCGCCGCGCGTCTCGCCGATCAGAAGAAGGCCGCCGACATCCGCGTGCTCGAGGTCGGCCCCCAGATCAAGGTCGCCGACTACTTCGTGATCGCCAGCGGGCTCTCCCGGCCCCACGTCAAGGCCCTCTACCAGGAGTTGCACGTGCAGCTCAAGCGCGCCGGCGAGACCCACGGCCGGGCGGAGGGCATGGAGCTCGGCTGGTGGGTGCTGATGGACTATGGCGACGTGGTCGTGCACCTGATGCAACCCGAGGCGCGCGAGTACTACGACCTCGACGGGCTGTACGCCGATGCGCGCGAGGTCGACTGGCGCGCGGTCGAGATCCCCTCTCCGGCCATCCCGCGGCCGGTCGAAGCGCTGGAGTAGGAATCCCCCACGGAGCCGGCTCGCGCCGGAGCGGGCCGTGAGGTACACCGTCACCGGAGGCAGGCCGGCCGAGACGAACGATGCAGTGGCTGGAATGGAGCGATGAGGCCTTCCGCGAGGCGCGCTCGCGCGGCGTTCCGGTCGTGCTCTACCTCCATGCCTCGTGGTGCCGCTGGTGCCGCGAGCTGGAGCGGACTGTGCTCTCCGACCCGCGCATCGAGGCCCTGATCGCCGAGCGCTTCGTCGCCGTCCGCGTCGACAAGGACCGGCGGCCCGACATCGACGCCCGCTACTCCAAGGGCGGCTGGCCGACGCTCGCCTACCTGGCCGACACGGCCGAGGTCATCGCCTCCGACGCGTACATGGAGGTGGACGAGCTGGCGGCGCGGCTGGAGCTGGTGTCCAGCTACTACGCAGAGAACCGCGACTCGATCCGCACGCGGCTGGAGGAGGCGATCCGGCCCGCCGAGACGCCTCGCGCGGCGCCGCGCGTCCCGCACGGCGCCCGCGTCCCGGGGGAGCTCTCCCGCGAGGTGGTCGACTGGGTGGCGCAGATCTTGCTCGAGACCTCGGACCCGGTGTACGGGGGCTGGGGCAGCCAGCACAAGTTCCCGCACCC
>DATKBQ010000659.1:0-6297 GCA_035546375.1 Planctomycetota bacterium
CCCGATCGCCTCCCAGGCGCAGCGCCGGACGTGCGGCGATGGGTGCTTCGTCGCTCGGCCGAGCGGATCGATGGCCCGCGAAGGCGGGGCGGAAGCAAGCGACCGCGCGGCCTCGCAGGCCACGCGCCAGTCGGAATCGGCCAGCGCGCGCTCGAGCGCATCGAGCGCTGCCAGGTCCTCCGTGAGGGCCGCCAGGCCGCGCACGGCGAAGATCCGGTGCTCTGGATCTCGGCCGTTCGCGAAGCGAAGTAAGGCCTTGCGGCCTGCCTTGGCCTTGCGCCGCTCGAGCGAGGCCAGCGCGTAGAGCACCACGCCGGGGTCAGTCTCGCCTTCGAGGTGTGCCGCAAGCGTGCGGTCGACCTCGGCGGCACTCGCCTCGGCCGCCGGCCAGCGCTGCGCGCCTTCCGCGGCCTCGAGTCGCACGCGCGGGTCGGGATCTCGCAAGCCTTCGAGCGTGTGCATGCGCAGATCCGGCCGGTCGAGCTTGCTCGCCGCCTCGATGCAGCGCGCGCGCACGAGCCCGTCCGCGTCGCGCGCCTGCTCGTCGCGCGCCCGCTCGAGCAGCCTCTCCGCGGCCGCCGGATCGCCACGCATGCCCAGCGCGAACGCCGCCGCCGCGCGGACCTCCGCCTCGGGATCCGAAAGCGCCGCCACGAGCGCCTCCGTCGCCTCCGGGCCGGCCGCAGACCGCGGCACCCGTCCCAGCGCTGTTGCGGCTCGAGCCCGCACCGCGGGCGCGATGTTCGTCAGCAGCTCCTCGAGCCGCCCCGCGCCATCGGTCCGCGCATCCTCCAAGAGGACGATCTCGGCGAAGTCCGACTTCGCGAGCCCGCGCGGCTCCCCGCGGCCGGAGCGGGCCGCGCAGGCGGCCAGCAGTGGGCACAGGAGCGTCGCCGCGTAGCGCATCCGGTCGCTGGCCGTCATCGAGGCGTGTTCCGCAGCGGAGCCCGGTCGAACTCCCTGGGCGCGGCTCGGCCCGCCGCCATGGGACTCCCCCGCAGCCCGGCCTAACATTAGTGTGGGGGGCGTCCGACTGCACTCCCGGGCGCCCCGCCCCCCTCACCACCGCGCCGGCGATTCCATGCCCATCAGCCCGATCCCCGAGATTCTCGACGAGCTGCGCCGCGGCCGGCTGGTGATCCTGGTCGACGATCCCGGCCGCGAGAACGAGGGCGACCTGGCGATGCTGGCCGAGGCGGTGACGCCGGAGGCGATCAACTTCATGGCCCGCGAGGCGCGCGGCCTGATCTGCATGCCGATGGCGGCCGAGGTGTGCGAGCAGCTCGGGCTCGAGCCGCAGGTGCGCGCGAACACCTCGAAGCTCGGCACCGGGTTCATGGAGTCGATCGAGGCGGCGCGGGGCGTGACGACGGGGATCAGCGCCGCGGACCGCGCGCACACGATCCGCGTGGCCTGCCACGGTGCGGCGCGAGCGGAGGATCTGGTCAAGCCCGGCCACGTCTTCCCGCTGCGGGCGCGCGAGGGCGGCGTGCTCGTGCGCGGCGGCCAGACCGAGGGCATCGTCGACCTGGCGGTCCTGTGCGGGCGCCGCCCGGCGGGCGTGATCTGCGAGATCATGAACGAGGACGGTTCGATGGCGCGCATGGGCGAGCTGGAGGTCTTCGCCGAGCGCCACGGGCTCAAGATCTGCACCATCGCCGACATCATCGCCTGGCGCCGGCAGAACGAGCGCCTGGTCGAGCCGGTGGAGATGGACGTGCCCCTGCCGACGCGCTTCGGCACGTTCATGGCCCACCTCTTCCGCTCGAAGATCGACGCCAAGGAGCACCTCGCGCTGACCATCGGCATGCCCGGACCGAGCCTGGACGGCCCGCGCGGGCCCGTGCGCGATCCGGTGAGCGTGCGCGTCCACTCCGAGTGCGTCACCGGCGACGTGTTCCACTCGCTCCGCTGCGACTGCGGCCCCCAGCTCGACAAGGCGCTGGAGATCCTGGGGCAGGAGCCGCGCGGGGTCCTGGTCTACATGCGCCAGGAGGGGCGCGGGATCGGCCTGGAGAACAAGCTGCGCGCCTACCGCCTCCAGGACCAGGGTCTGGACACCGTCGAGGCGAATCAGGCCCTGGGCTTCCCGGCCGACCTGCGCGAGTACGGGCTCGGGGCCCAGATCCTGCGCTACCTCGGCGTGCGCCACATGCGGCTCCTGACCAACAACCCCAAGAAGATCGCTGGGCTGGGCGGCTACGGCCTGGACGTGGTCGCCCAGGTGCCCCTGCACGCCGCTCCTAACTCGCGCAACGTCAGTTACTTACGGACGAAGCGCGACAAGCTCGGCCACAACCTCGGGGACTTCGAGGGGCTGCTCGGGACCCCCCCCGCGCCGGCGGGCGAAACCAAGGAATAGGAATGGGCCGAGCGGCGTCCGAAGCCGAGCCATGGGAGCCCTCCTGATGCAGGCCAGCCCCAAGGAGGATCTGTCCCTGGTCGCCGAGTGCCTGGCAGGCAACCAGCTCTCCTTCCAGCTCCTGGTCGAGCGCTACCAGTCGCGGATGTTCGCGCTGGCGCGCAACTACACCAAGAGCCCGGTCGAGGCCGAGGACATCGTCCAAGACACCTTCCTGAAGGCCTACAGCCGGCTCGCGAGCTTCCAGCAGCAGTCCTCCTTCTACACCTGGCTGTGCCGGATCGCGATCAACACCGCGCTCGACTTCATCAAGCGCCATGGCCGCAACCCGGTCCAGGCGGTGGAGGACCCGGAGGCGGTCCCCGGTAGTGCAGGAGCGGCGCGCAGCTTGGCCGGCCCGGGGGCGGACATGGAGCGCGAGGAGATCGCGCGGATCACCCACTCCGTGCTGGAGGAGCTACCCGAGATCTTCCGCACCGTGCTCGTCCTGCGCGAGTTCGAGGAGCTTCCCTACCAGGAGATCGCCGATGTGCTCGGGATCTCGATCGGCACCGTGGAGTCGCGGCTGTTCCGGGCCCGCGCGCGTTTCCGGGACAAGCTCCTGCAGAAGTACCCGGAGTTCGGGGAGGCCTAGGAGGCGCGAGGGAAGAACATGGAACTGCACTGCCAAGAAGCCCTGCCGCTCGTCGACGCCTACCTGGACGGCGAGCTGGGTGAAGCCCGCGCGGGCCCGCTGCGCCGCCACCTGCTTTCCTGCCGTGAATGCCGCGGATCGGCCCAGGAAGGCCGGGTGCGCGCGCGCTGGTTCGCGGCGGCTCGCGAGTCGAGCCGAGCCCTGGCCGTGCCGCCGCCGGGGTTCGCGGCGCGGGTCGCGCGCCGCGCCTTCGCCGGCGACACCGGCGACCGCTTGGCGCCCGTTCCGTCGGCGCGCGAGCAGGAAGCGGACTCGACGCTGCAGTTCGTGCTGCGCCTGACCGCCCTCGCCGCCGCGATCCTGATCGCGCTCTCCCTGTGGATGCGCGTGCAGCGGCTGCCCTCGGGCAGCAGCCTGCACGCCGACGACCGCGCGCTGGTGCCGGTCAAGGAGCTGCAGGAGCGGCTCGATCGGCTGAACCGGGGCGAGGCCCCGCTCCCGCGGCGGAGCGAGCTCGAGCGGCGTGGCGGGGAGCCCGTGCTCCACGTCTCGCCGGACATGGACGTGCCCCCGGACGTGCCCCCGGACGTGAATCGTTGAGCAGCCTCAGGCTGTGGTTGATCGCCCTGGCGGTGGTGTGCTTCGGCGCCGGGCTGGCGAGCGGGGTGCTGCTCGAGCGGCGCCTCGAGCCTCCGCCGGAGCGCCGCGGCGAGGACTTCGAGCGCCTCTTCGTGCGCACCTTCGACCTGGAGCCGGCACGCGCGCGGCTGTTCCGCGAGCTGATGAGGAACTACGAGAAGGACAAGGAGGACATCCGCCAGCGCGCGCTCGCCGATAGCATGGCCCAGATGGGGCCGCAGCTCGAGAGGCTCGAGCTGGCCTACCGTGAGCTCGTGCGCGATTCGGTCCTGCCCGAGGAGCGGCGCCAGGAGTTCGATCAGCTCTCGCGCTACGTGCCCTGGGGCTCCGGGAGCTGACGGAGCCATCCCCACCAGCCCATCCCCGACCCACCCATGGCCAAATCCTGTGGCATCCGCATCGGCCCGCGCCGCTTCGAGCTGGTCGTGCTCGAAGGCGGGCCGCGCAAGCACCGAATCACCGCCTTCGCGACCGGCGACCTGCCGGCGTCGGGGGACGTCGCCGAGACCGCCCACGTGCTCAAGGAAGTCGCGAAGTCCCACCACATCCCCTGGGACAGCACGAGCATCGCGATCGACACGGGGCTCGCGGCGTTCCGCACCATCAAGCTGCCCACGCTGGACGAGTCGAAGATCGGCCAGATCATCAAGTTCGAGGTCGAGGGGCAGCTCCCGCAGTGGAACATCGACGACGTGGTGGTCGACTTCCTGCCGCTCGAGCGCACGCCGGCGGAGATGAACCTCTTGGTGAGCGCCGTGCCCAAGGCGGAGCTGAAGCGGGTGCTCGAGATCTGCTCGAAGGCCGGCATCGAGCCGCTCGAAGCGGAGCTCGAGGCGACCGCCATGGTCAACGCCGCACTCGGCGCGGACATCTGCCACCCCGACGATGCCCAGGTCCTGGTGCACATCGGCGAGACTTCCACCGCGGTGGTCGTGGTGGACGGCGGGCACGTGCGCTCGCTGCGCGCGATCCACATCGGCGCGCTCTCGCACGAGCCCGAGGCCGAGGAGCCGGCCGCGGAGGGCGCGGAGGGCGCGCAGCAGGCCCCGCCGGTACTCCCAGCCGACCCGGAGGAGGTCCAGCGCCGGATGGAGCAGGCGGTCTCGCGCATCCGCCGCGAGCTGGGCCGCACGCTCTCGGGAGCGCGCACGGCGCATCCGATCGGGGCCGTCTACGTCTGCGGCTGGGAGCTGCCCGAGCTGGTCGGCACGAGCGTGCTCGACGTGCCGGTCTACGAGCTCGACGTCTTCGAGGAGGACAGCGGCCAGCCGGCGGAGGGCGTCGCCACGCTGGTGGTAGCCTACGGCGCCGCGCTGCGCCAGCTCGGCTCGAGCGCGATCCGCGCCTCGCTGCGCCGCGAGGAGCTGCGCTACACGGGCGCCTTCGAACGGGTCGAGATGCCGCTCGCGGTCGCCGCGCTGCTCTTGGTGACCACCCTCGCGGTGTTCAACATCTTCGAGTTCTACGGGGTCGGCAAGCGCGACCAGGACGTCTACCTGTGGCTGCACAGCGCGAGCAACTTCATGATCGGCGATCCCAAGAAGGGGGTCCGCGGCAACCTCGAGCAGCCCTGGCCGGCGATCGAGAACTACGCCGCGCGCGCGGTCTCCCCGAAGAACGACTTGCCGCACACGCGCCTCGAGCAGCTCGACCAGATCGAGCGCCTGCTCACGATCGAGATCAAGAAGCTGAACGAGGAGCTCGGCAACACCGGCGAGGTGACCCAGCCGCAGTCCGCGCTCGAGGGCCTGACGCTGGTGACCGGGACCATCGGCGAGCTCGAGGACCAGGGCGGGCGGATCGCCATCCGCAAGGCCCTCTCGACCTACCGCGTGGGTCGCTCGGGAGCCAACGACTCGGTCGAGGTGCGCCTGGACCTGACCTTCTTCAACGCCGACTCCGTGGCCGCCACCCACGATTACGAGCGGCTGACCAACGACCTCCGCGCGAAGCCCTGGGTGCAACATGTGGACACCAAGGGCAGCAAGCCGTTGGAGGAGGGCCACTCGGGCATCTCGGTCGACGGCTACACGGTGGTGTGCGACCTCTCCAAGGTCGAGCGCTTGCAGAAGGCGGGAACATGAAGTCCTTCTTCGCGAACATGAACCTGGCGCGCTGGATCATCGTCGCGTCCGTCGCCGGGACGCTGGTCCTGGCCTTCACGGGCTGGAAGCTCCACAGCCGGCGCGTCGAGCTGGAGCGGGCGCTGAAGGTCTCCGTTCCCGAGAGGGTCTCCGTCCCCGACCAGGCGCTCGAGCTGCAAGTGCTCGGCCGCCGCTACTCGAAGCTGTACAAGGAGGCGGAGCGCGAGGGCCTGAAGGGGCAAGCCGACCCGCAGTCCTACATCCGCACGCTGGCCAGCGACGAGCACGTGGCCCTGGGCCAAGTCGAGGTCATCACCGCGCCGGAGACTACGCCGCGCAAGGGCGTCGTCGACCGCAAGTACACGATTCGGCCGCAGTCCCGCGACCGCGGCTTCCCGCGCGACCGTATCGCGAACTTCATGTGGAAGCTCGAGTCCGAGAGCCGCCGCGTGCGCGTCACGATGGCCCAGCTCGACCCCGAGAGGCCCCTGAAGCCCCACGAGCACCCGACCGACTCCTGGAAGTGGACGGTCGAGGTCACCTCGCGCCAGAAGCAGGACGAGCCGCCCGCCGGCCGC
>DATKBQ010000660.1:0-5743 GCA_035546375.1 Planctomycetota bacterium
TCCGAGCACGGAGAGCACGCCATTTCTTCTGAACGCTGCCTGGAGACCTATCTCCTCGAGATCAACGAGATCCCCCTGCTCACCGCCGAACAGGAGCTGGAGCTCGGCCGGCGGATCCAGGCCGGGGACCTCGCAGCGCGGGAGCACATGATCCGCGCCAACCTGCGGCTCGTGGTCTCGATCGCCAAGCTCTACTCCGAGCGCGGCCTGTCGCTGCAGGACCTCATCGCCGAGGGAAACATCGGCCTGTTGAAGGCGGCCGAGAAGTTCGATCCTCGCGCCGGCTGCCGCTTCTCGACCTACGCGACCTGGTGGATCAAGCAGTCGATCCGACGCGCGCTCGTCAACACGGTCAAGTCCGTGCGCGTGCCCAGCTACATGGCCGAGTTGATCTCCCGCTGGCGGGTCGTCAGCCAGGAGCTGACCTTCTCGCTTGGCCGTCCTCCCAGCATCGAAGAAGTGGCCCAGGAGCTCGAGATTCCCGAGGACAACTGGCCGTTGCTCAAGCGCACGATCCAGACCTCCAGCATGGGCGCCCAGGTGTCGCTCGAGCGCCTGACCGCCCACCAGGACACGGTCGAGGACGAGAGCTCACCCAGCCCGGACGAGACGCTGCTGACCGAGGACCTGATCGCGAGGCTGTCGAGCCTCCTCGACCTCATCGACGAGCGCGAGGCGACGATCCTGCGCCTGCGCTACGGCCTGGGGAAAGAAGCCGCCGAGCCGATGACCCTCAAGGAGATCGGCAAGATCGTCGGCCTGACGCGCGAGCGCGTCCGCCAGATCGAGCGCGACGCCCTGCGCAAGCTCTACAACGTGATGAGCGGCGAGTAGGCCGGGGCTGGCCTCGGTCCGGGGGCCTTCGGGCGGAAAGCCCAGCCACAGGGCTGCGCGCGCCCTCGCCGCGGGAAGAGCCGGAGCTATAACCTTCCCGTGGCACCTGCGGGATTGGCTGGGGAAGACTGCGGCAAGCCCATCCCCTGGGATCCGAAGCCGGGGACGGCACTCTACGTCCACCTGCCCTTCTGCGCCGCCAAGTGCCCCTACTGCGACTTCTTCTCGGTACCCGCCGAGGGCCAGGACCTCTCGGGCACGATCGACGCCATTCTCGCCGAGGCGCAGGCGCGCGCGCCGCGGCGGCCGCGGACCGTCTACCTCGGGGGAGGGACCCCGAGCCTCTTCCCAGGGCGCCAGCTCGCCCGGTTGCTCGATGGCCTGGACGCCTGCACCGAGTTCCGTAGCTCCGCCACCGAAGTCACGGCGGAATGCAATCCGGAGAGCCTGGACGAGGACAAGGCCCGATGCCTGCTCGATCTGGGTGTCACCCGCCTCTCGATAGGCTTCCAGAGCTTGCGCCCGGAGCTGCTGGCGCTCTTCGGCCGGGTGCACGACGTCGACGACAGTTTTCGGGCCTTCGAGGCGGCCCGCTCCGCCGGGAGCCGGAACGTCAACGTCGACCTGATCTACGCCGCGCCGGGGCAGGACTTGGCCGCCTGGCTCGAGGACCTGGGCCGGGTCATCGCCCTCGGGCCCGAGCACGTCTCCGCCTACAACCTGACCTTCGAAGAAGGCACCCTGTTCCGCCGCTGGCTCGAGCAGGGGCGGCTCCGGCGCCAGCCGGAGGACTCGGAGCTGGACTTCTTCCTGGGCACGCGGGCGCGGCTGACCGAGGCGGGTTATGCCGCCTATGAGATCTCTAACTTCTGTTTATCCGACCAATCATGCGCCCATAACGTCAATTACTGGCACAACGGAGCCTACGTCGGCCTGGGGCCCTCCGCCGTCAGCCGCGTCGGACCCCGGCGCGCGGGCAACGTGCGCTCGATCAGCGAGTACCTGCGCCGGATCCGGCGGGCTCGCAGCGCCGAAGACTGGTCGGAGGAGCCCGGCCCGCGGGTGCGGCTGGGGGAGACCTGGTGGTTGGGGCTGCGACTGCGCGAGGGCCTCTCTCCGGCGGAAGCGCGGGCGCGAGCGGGCGCTGCTGAGACCTGGGACGAGGGCGATCCCGGCGGAGCGATCGCCGAGCGCTTGGCTGGCGAAGGCCTGCTCGAGCGCTGCGGGGGCCGCTACCGGCTCACCGAGAGGGGCCTTCCCCTGGCTGACGCCGTCGCGCGGGAGTTCCTGGAGCTCCCGGTCGAGGCGGCGCTCGACAGCCCGAGCGGAACTCGCTGAGGCCTTGGCCCGCGCGGGCTCGGCTGCTGCAGGCGGCCGGGACCTACGGGTTAGGATCCGCGCCCGGCTCCCTTGAACGCTCCGCACGAACCCGCCCGTCGCCACGCGGTCCACCGCTTCTTCCTGCGCGGGCTGATCACGCTGCTGCCCGTCGTGGTCACGGCGTTCATCCTCGTGGCCGCCTACCGGTTCGTGGCCGGCTACGTCACCGGGCCGGTCAACTCGGTCATCTACTGGTCGCTCGAGCACAACGCCCTCGGTTGGCGGGCCCTGGGCGCGACCGGCCTCGACCCCTACAGCGTGGATTACCTCGAGCCCTCGGCCTTGCCGCTCGAGCTGCAGGAGCTCCTGCGGGAGCGCGGTTACTCCGATCCGGAGTTCCAGGCTCAGCTCGCACGCTACCGCGCGGCCCAGGAGAGCTTCTTCCGCGACTTCGACGATCTGGCGATCCAGCGCGCGCGGCTGCGGCGCGACGTGACGGCCCGGGTGCCGCGCCTGGTCGGCTTGGTGGTCTCGATCCTGCTCGTGCTCTCGCTCGGGTCCCTGGCGGGAGGCTTCCTCGGGCGCAAGGTCCTCGAAGGCATCGACAGGACGCTCTACGCGATCCCGGTCGTGCGCTCGGTGTACCCCTACTCGAAGCAGTTCGTCGACTTCCTCCTCGGCCAGCGCAAGCTGGCCTTCGACACCGTCGTCGCCGTGCCCTACCCGAGTCCCGGCCTCTGGTCGACCGGCTTCGTGACCGGCCGCTCGCTGCGCAGTCTGCGCGAGCGCACCGGCGAGAACCTCGTGACCGTCTTCATGCCCTCGTCCCCCATGCCCATGAGCGGCTATACGATCTTCATCGCCGCGGAGAGGCTGATCCCGCTCCCGTTCACGGTCGACGAGGCGCTGCGCATCATCGTCTCCGGCGGCGTGCTCGTGCCCCCGGCCGAGCTCGTCGAGGGCTCGCCGACCCAAGCGCTGGGCTCCGCAATCGCCGAGCGCGGCGGGGGGCCCGGGTGAGCGCGTTCTTCGGCGATCGGCTGCAGGCGGCCGTCGACCGCACGGGCAACCCGTGCGTCGTCGGCATCGATCCGCACCTCGAGCTCCTGCCGCCCGACTTCGCAGTCGCGCGCGACCCGGGCGCCCCGATCGCCGAGCGCGCGCTGGCGCTGGGCGACTTCGCGTGCGAAGTCATCGACCTCGCGAACGGCCGCGTGCCGGCGGTCAAGCTGCAGTCGGCCTTCTTCGAGGCCCTCGGGAGCGAAGGGGTGCGCGCCTGGGAGCGCGCCGTTCGCTCTGCGCGCGAGGCCGGTCTTCTCGTGATCGGCGACGTGAAGCGCGGCGACATCCAGAGCACGGCGGCAGCCTACGCGGCCGCTTATCTCGCGGCGCCGCCGGGCGCCGATCCGAGCGAACGCTGCGACGCGATCACCTTGAACCCGCTGCTCGGCGCGGACTCGGTGGAGCCTTTCCTCGAAGCGTGCCGGAATCGCGGCGCGGGGATCTTCGTCCTGGTGCGCACGTCGAACCCGGGGAGCGAGGACTTCCAGCTCCACGGCGAGCCGGAGCTCTCGCTGCGCATCGCCGAGGCCGTGGCGCGCTGGGGCTCGGACCTGGTCGGCGAGAGCGGTCTCTCCAGCGTCGGCGCCGTCGTCGGACTGCGGCGCGGAGCTCGGGGCGCGACCCTGCGCCAGTTCCGCGCCTGCATGCCGAGCGCGCCGCTCTTGCTGCCAGGATTCGGAGCCCAGGGCGCGGGCGTCGACGAGACGCTTGCCGCCTTCCTCCCCCCCCGAGCCGGTCGCGGGCCGCGTGGCGCGCTCATCGCCTCTTCGCGAGCGGTGACCTTCGCCTGGCGCGAGCCGCGCCACACCGGGCGCCACTGGAAGGACGCGGCGAGCGCAGCGCTGGACGAGACCCTCGCCGCGCTCGCGCCTGCGCTGCGCGCGAGGACATGAGCTTGGGCTCGACTCCGCGCGCCCACACGGGTGCGGCCACGTGCACGAGCGCGCGCCGGAGGCCGGCGCCTTGACGGTCCGCCTCGAGCACCTCGACGAGCTGCCCGCGGCGGAGGGCGAGCAGGCGCGAGCCCTGGTGCGCGCCGCCGGCGCAACGGGCCTCGCTTTGCCCTCGAACCTCTCCGAGCTCGAGCCGCCCGAGGAGCGCTTCGATCCGCGCGAGCGCGAGGAGCTCGCGCAATCCCTCGAGGCGCGGCTCGCGCGGCACCGACCGCACGTCGCCGTGCTCGAGTCCGCGCGCGCCCTGCGCCGCGCCGGCGCGTGCGCCGTGGTCACCGGACAGCAGCCGGGCTTCCTGGCCTCGCCCCTGTACTCGCTCTACAAGGGGCTGCACGCGATCCGCCTGGCGCGCAGCCTCTCCCAGGCCTGGGAGCGACCCGTCGTGCCGCTCTTCTGGAACCACGCCGACGACCACGATGTGGCCGAGGTCAACCACACCTGGCTCCTCAACGAGAACCTTGAATTGCAGCGGATCGCGATTGCCGGCATGGCCTCCGGCCGCCAGCCGATCTCGCGCATCGTCCTCGAGGAAACGCGCCACCACCTGTCCGCGGCACGCGCGCTCCTGACCCAGGCACTCGCTCGCTGGCCGCACGCCGGCGAGGCGCTGGAGACATTCTTGCCGCGCGACGGCGAAACGCTGGCGAGCGCGTTCACGCGCACGCTCGTGGGGCTGCTCGGGCGGCACGGCCTCTTGGTGCTCGAGCCCGATTGGATGCGCGAGGATCTCACGCGCGCCCTGGCTTCGATCGCGCGGATCGACCTCGCGCCGGCCCTCGCCGCGGGCGCCGACGCCGTCGCCGAGCTCGGCCGCGAGCCGGCCATCGACCCGCGCCAAGCGGCGCTGTGCTACCGCGTCGACGCCCAGGGGCGCCACGCGCTGCGCCTGGGCGGCGACGGATTCCGTTACGACGGCGAGCACGGCTCGCGCAACGGCGCGGAGCTGGCCGCGGAGATGCTCCAGGAACCCCAGGCCTGGTCCCCGGGTGCGCTCCTGCGCCCGCTCGTGCAGGACCTGTGCCTCCCGGTGGCCGCGTACGTCGGCGGCTGGGGCGAGCTGGCCTACCACGCCCAGCTCGCGCCGCTGCGCCGCGCTGCAGCCGTTCCCAGCGTGCCCTTCGTGCCGCGCTTGTCGTGCACGCTGGTCGACGCGGAGACTCGTCACGCGCTCGAGCGGCTGGGGATCGACGTCAAGGACGCCCTCGAGGCTGGCGGAGACCTCGAGGCGCGGCTCGAGGGGCAGCTCGGGCCCGATCCGCCCGTCGTCAGCGAGCTGCGCGCCACCGCTGAACGCGCCGCCCGCGAGCTTTTGGAGCAGCGCTCCAGCCTGGCCCAGCTCGATCCGGGCCTGGCGCAGAACCTGGCGCGCACCGCCTCGCAGGTGCGGGACCTCGTCGAGAAGGTCTGCGCGAAGGCCGAGCGCGTGCACGCCAACCGCCAGGGCAAGGGACGGCGGCACGTGCGCCGGATCGTCAACACGCTCGCGCCCCGCGGCCAGCCGCAGGAGCGCGTGCTCGGCCCGATCGGCTTCGTCGCCCAGCACGGCACCGGCTGGATCGACGGCTTGCTGGACG
>DATKBQ010000661.1:0-4291 GCA_035546375.1 Planctomycetota bacterium
ACCTACCGGCGCGGCGGCGCCGAGCGTGGGGACGATGGCGAGGGCGCCGAGCGCCGGGGCGAGGGCGAAGAGCAGCGTTCGTTTTGCGGGGATCAAGGCCGGGCCTCCAGTTCTCAGGGCTCCACGCTAGCCCGCGGCGCACCAAGGCACAAGGGACCCGAGCGCAGCCTCGCCCCGTGTGTGGAGCGTGTAAGCGCCGCGCAGACGCATCGGCCGGTCACGGCCAGGGCGCGCCGATCCCGGCGACGACCACGCGGCCGAGGTAGGGCTGGGCGGCCGGCGCGTCGAAGCCGAGCTTGCGCGCCACGAAGGTCACGGTCAGGTCGGCGCGGAAGGTTTCCTGCGCGGTGTGTCCGCTGTCGCAGTCGAGTCCCGAGGGCAGGTCCAGGGCGACGCGCAGCGGCCCGCGCAGGGCGTTCGCGGCGCCCAGGATCCGCGCCAGGTCCGCGCGCAGCTCGCCCCGGAAGCCGGTGCCCAGGAGCGCGTCGACGAGCAGGTCGGCCCGCCCCCAGCGGGCGGCTTGCGCGGCGAGCCCCGCGCCCGGATCGCCCTCGCCCGGATCGATCGTCTCGACCGGGATCCCCATGCGCTCGACGATCGAGCGGAAGAGCGCCGGCTCGCCGGAGAGGCGCTCGCGCGGCACGGCGCTGAAGACCTCGACCGCCGCTCCCGCGATCCGGAGATGGCGCGCGACGACGTAGCCGTCGCCGCCGTTGTTGCCGCCGCCGCACAGGATCGCCGCGCGCGCCGCCGCCGGATCGCGCCCGCGCTCGGCGAGGAGCGCCAGCGCTTCGCGCGCCGCGTTGCCCCCCGCGTTCTCCATCAGGATCGCAGGCGGGATGCCCAGCTCCGCGCTCGCGCGGTTGTCGAAGTCGCGCAGCTCCTCGCGGCCCAGGGCGCGCCGCCGGTCGGGGAATCCGCCCATCGCCGACATACTATGGCGCCATGGGTTCGCCATCGCGCTTCCTTGCGCTGGCGGCGGTCGCTTGCGCGTGCGGCTCGGAGAGCGAAGCGCCTCCGCGGAGCCCCTTCGCCGGAGCGGACGTGGTCCTCTTGGTGGTCGACTCGCTCCACGCGGAGCACGCCTCGTGCTACGGCGCGCCGCGACGGACGACGCCGAGCCTGGACGCGCTCGCCGAGCGCGGCGTGCGCTTCGCGGACGCTTCCTCGCAGAGCTCGTGGACGCTGCCCTCGGTGGCGACGCTCTTCACCGGCCTCGAGCAGGAGCGCCATGGCCTGCGGCGCCTCGAGGAGGCGCTGCCGGAGGCGCCGTCGACCTTGGCCGAGCTCTTCGCCGCCGCCGGCTACCGCACGGCCGCGCTCGTGCAGAGCCCGATCCTGCGCAGCGCCAGCGGGCTGGGGCGGGGCTTCGAGCGCTACCGCGTGCTCGCCTTCGGCAACGAGCACGCCGAGCGCGCCGCGGAGCTCGCCGCCGGCGAGCTGGAGCGCGACGAGTCTCGCCCCCTGTTCCTCTACGTGCACCTCGCGCCGCCCCACATGCCCTACCAGCCGCCGGAGCCGTTCCGCGGGAGCTTCGCGGAGAAGCCCGCATCGGACGAGGGCTCGATCGAGGCCTGCCGGCGCGTGCACCGCCTCGGCGAAGGACCGCTGCACCCCGATGCAGTGCGGCTGTCGGCGCTGTACGACGAGCACGTGGCCTTCGCGGATCGGCTGATCGGCGTGGTTGCCCGGGCGTTCGATGCGGCGGGAGGGCGGCGTGCGGGGTTGATCGTGGTCACGTCCGACCACGGCGAGGCCTTCCTGCAGCACGGAGCGCAAGGGCACAACGCGACGGTTTACGAGGAGATGGTGCGCGTGCCGCTGGTCTTCCGCGCGCGCGGCAGCGTTCCGATCGGACCCCGCGTAGTCGAGGGCGCGGCGAGCTTGGTGGACGTCCTACCGACGCTCGTCGAGCTGTGCGGGCTCCCGGCGCCCAGGCACGAGCTCGCGGGGAGCTCGCTCGCGCCGGCGATGCTCGCGGGCGAGCGGATCGGGGATCGGCAGATGTTCTCGAGCTCGCGTTACGGCGAGCGGCACCGCGAGCTGCACCTCGCGCTGCGCCAGGGGCGGTGGAAGCTCGTGCTCGCGGGCGAGCGGGTGGAGCTGTACGACCTCGAGCGGGATCCGGGGGAGCGGCAGGACGTGGCGGGGGAAGAGCCGGAGGTGACGGGGCGGATGCTCGAGGCGCTGAGGCGCTGGCACCGCGAGGTGGAGCCGATCGAAGAGCCGAGGCGGGCGGCGGATGCGGGGGATGGGGAGGTGCGGGAGGAGTTGAAGGAGCTGGGGTATCTGTAGAGGGAGGCGGAGAATTGGGTGATCGAGATTGCTGGCATTTCGTTCAGGTCCAGGCACGTGCAGGGGCGCCCTTGGGGCGCGAAGACGCTCCGCGTCCGGTTCGGCCGCAGACGGCCAAACCTACCGCGGAGTTAAAAAAGCAGAGCTTCGCGCCCGAATGACTCAAGGGACCCGTGTGCTCGTGACGCAGCCACCATAGAACGACAGGCCACGACGGGATCGAACGTTCACCGGTGCACGTGACTCGACCATTCCAGTGCTCTCCACGATGACCTTCGGGCGCGAAGCTCTCCTTTTGAATTCCGCGCGAGGATCGGCCGTCTGCGGCCGATCCGCAGCGCGGAATCTCGCGGCCGTCTTCGGCCGCGAAAGCGCCCGAAGGGCGCCCCTGCACCGACATGGCACGTTCGCTCCAGATGTTCCCCGAATCGAAGGCACGGAGCGCTCACGCTCGACAGCTCCCTGCTAGCGCCCCGAGCCCCCGCCGCGATCCTCCCGCGCCCCGCGGCGCTCGAAGAGCACGTAGTCCTGGCGCCACCCCGGCTGCAAGACGGCCATGTCGGGCAGGACGTCCAGGTTGGGGATCGTCGTGAAGCGCGCCACGGGCTCGTACTTGACCGAGACCGGGTCGCTCATGAACGTGCCGAGGCGCCAGCGCGTCGCGACGAACATGGCGTAGTCGGGCTCCTCGGAGCGGATCACGGCGCTCGGGTTGCGGTACTCCTTGGCCTCGGGCCAAACCAAGCCCTCGGTGTCCAGGATCCGGCCGTCGGAGTAGTAGCCGATGGCGCCGATGTCGGAGGCGGCGATGGTCGCGCCGCGCTCCGCGATCCGCTCCTCGCGGGCCCAGCGCGCCATCGGCTCGTAGATCCCCGGGGTGACCTCGTCGGGCTGGCTCCAGGTGTAGACCGCGACGGCCAGCACCGCGAGCGCGCCGAGGACCAGCGGGGCATGCGGCCGCGCCAGGTCGAAGGCCAAGCCTGGATGGCGCCGCGCGACGCGCCCCATCAGTGCGTCCACCGCCAAGCCGACCGCGGCCGCCCAGGCGACGAGCGTCGCATAGTAGTACCAGCCCCAGGTCTTGATCCCGGCGCCCAGGTATGCGGCGGGGACCGCCAGGGCGAAGAGCGCGAAGGCGCGCAGCGGGAGCCGGCGCCGGAAGAGGATCCAGAAGCCGGCGGCTGCCAGCGGCATGCAGGCGACCATCGCCGCGGAGGAGGCGAAGGCCTGCTCGAGCACCTCGCGCACGCGCCACGCGCGCGGCCTGAGGCCCCGCGCTCCGGCCTTCGCGCGGACCGACTGGGGGATCGGGTGGCCGTAGCCCCACCACAGCGCGAGGGCAACCGCCGTCCCGATGACGAGCGAGGGCGCAAGGAGGCGCATGGCCGAGCGCGCGTCTCGTGCGTGGAAGAGCGCGAGCGCGCCGACCAGCAGCACGGCCTCGGGCCGCACGGTGCAGGCCAGGGCGGCTACGGTCCCGGCACTCGCCAAGCGCCCGCGCTCGGCGAGCCACGTCGCGCCCAGGACCATGGCGACGAGCAGCGGGGGCTCCATCCCGCCGCCGCTGATGCGCGCGATCTCGGGCATCGAGGCGAAGACCAAGAGCGCGGCCGTCGCCACGGCGGGCCGCCGGCCGAGGAGCTGCACGAGCAGGACCGCGCTGGCGATGTCGCAGGCGAGGTTGAAGGCGCACGATGCCGCGGGAAGGTCGAAGCCGAGCGCGCGCAAGCCCGCCAGCAGCACCGTGTACCCGGGACTCGTCGTGCCGAGCACCGGCTCCCACGGCGCGCCGGGGTTGTAGACCAGACCGAGGCCGTCGGCCAGGTTCCGCGCGTAGCGGAACGAGATGAAGGCGTCGTCGTAGATCGGGATCGACTGCGCCTGCAGCAGCCGGCAGACGGTCAAGACCGCGAGCAGGGCGCCCAGCTCCAACCCCGAGAGCCGGCCGGGCGGCGCGAACCTCGACCCGGAGAGCCCCGTGGCGGCTCGCGAGGGC
>DATKBQ010000662.1:0-8808 GCA_035546375.1 Planctomycetota bacterium
TGGGCGGGACCCGGAGCGCGCGGAGAGTCGCGCCTGGAGCGCGCGGCCGCGAGCGCGAGCGCGAGCGTCGCGCTCGCGCTAGAGCGCGGGGACGCAATCGAGTGGGTCGCGAGCGTTGGTGGGGAGGAAGAGGTGATCGCGGGCCGCGAGCTGCCCGCCGAATGGCTCGAGCCTCCGCGCGCGCCGCAGAGCGAGCCGCGGTGGGAACGATTGGACCGGCCCGGCACGATGTGGGTCACGGACGCGGCGCCTCTGACGGGGCCGCGCCGCGCGGGCGTCGCCGCGAGCGGCGGAGCCGCCGTGCCGGGCCCGATCGCATCGCCGGGCACGCTGCGCCTCGACTGGGACGGCGAGCGGATCGTCGAATCCCCCGAGCCGGCAGACGCTCGAAGACTCGCGATCGACGTCGAGGTGCCCGAGCTCCTGCGCGAGCTCATCCGGATCTGGGCGAAGGACCGCTCGATCGAGCTTGCCGGGGACTTCGCGGGCGCTTCGCTCGTAGTCACGTGCGCGCGCTGCAGCTCGGGAACCGTGGTGCCTGCCAAGGCCGGCCGCGACGGGTGGATCACGAGCGGAGAGGCCGCTCGCGAAGGCGCGCTCGACGCCGACCCCGAGCTCGGCGCACTCGAGCCCTGGCTCTCGGTCGATCTCGCCGGCGGCGAGACCGCCGGCGTCGTCACCTGGACCCCAGGCCGCATCGACATCGCCTGGCTCGACCTCCACGAGGTCGCGGGCGACCCCGCCGCCTTCGCCGTCTCGTGGTCCGAGCTCCTCGACGCCGCGCTGCTTCCCGCCGAGGGAGTCGTCGCGCTCTCCGAGCGCCTCGACGCGGGCCCCGCGCTCGTCCGCGCGCCCGCCGAGCCGCCCGAACCCGCTGGCTGGAACGAACGCACGCTGCCTCCCGACGCCCTGCTCGCCGTCCTCGCCGCCGTGCTCACCCTGGCGGCGCTCGGGCTGCGAGCTTGAGCCATCCGGCGAAGCTGCATACGCATCGCGCCTGTCCGCCGCGCGCGAGAGCTCGAAGCGCGAGGTGTCGGGGAAGATTCCTGCCGAACCAAGTCGTCCACCGATCGCGGCGAGCCACGAGGGATGAACCTCGAGCAGGGACTTCCAGTGCGTCCCTCGAGCTCCCCGCGCTGGAGCGAGCTCGGGCTGCCCTCCGCTGCCGTCCTCGTCCTCGCCGCTCGAGCTAGGCGCGTGAGCCAAAGGCACGATGTCGCCGGAGGGATTTATGCCGAATCAAGTTGTCGTCGGATCGTGCTCGCGGCGGTGAGTCGCGTCGGCAGAAAAAAAGACGAGATTCTGCGAAACCAAGTTCGCACCCGGGCGTCCTACATGTCAGATGGCGCGCCCGAAGTTGGTTCAGTCCGAACTCCCGTTCCGCAGCTGGGGCGGTCCGCGTCCTCGATCCGGTCGCAAGCCGAACGGTCCGCGCGCGGGCGTGCGGCACGGCCCGCGCGCTCCGCTCGCCGCTCGCTACCCCGTGCACGTGACCGCGCGCCTGCGCGCGGGCTTGCCCAGCCTGAGGCGCAAGGACAGCCACCGCGCGCTCCTGCGCGCGTTCGAGGCGGGTGCGGAGCGGAACGGCTTCCGCCTCACGCAGTACTCGGTGCAGTCGAACCACGTCCATCTCCTGATCGAAGCGCCGAACCGAGAGAGGCTCTCGCGTGGGGTGCAGGGTCTCCTCATCCGCGTTGCGCGCGCCCTCAATCGCGCGTGGCAGCGAAAGGGCTCCATTTTCTCCGAGCGTTACCACGACAGGATCCTGCGCACTCCCCGGGAAGTCCGGAACGCGCTCGCCTATGTCCTCAACAATGCCAAGCGGCACGGGATCTTCGAAGCGGGGGTCGACCCGTTCTCCTCCGGCCGCTGGTTCGACGGTTGGCGCGAAGCGAAGCCGAGCGAATCCCCTCCATCGATCCTGGCGAAGGCGAGGACCTGGCTCCTGACTCTCGGCTGGCGCCGATGGGGACTGATCAGTCTCGACACGGTCCCGACGGGGTGAGGGAACGCATCGGACGCAGCTTGCACGCTTGCGCCCTACATGTGTCGACTCGTCTACCTCGACTGTCTGCGACGTCGCATGATCGACCGCCGAAGCAGTAACCCGACGACGGCTCCAATCACGAGGCCGAGTGGCGGATAGAACACTCCACCGCTCCCGTTCAGGATCATCATGACCAGGAAATACGTCGCCCCGCCCACGAGAGCACTCCAACCGAGGATCCCCAGGAACAAGCCGAATGCCGCGAAGCATGCGTAGAGAGACCACGGCTCGACCAGACCGAAGATCCAAGCAACCAACCCGCTCAGCAGAGCGAATACGAACCCGGCAAACCCGATGGCCAAGTGGAACGCGGTTGCGTTCCCGCCGCGACGCCCCCGCGGTCCGGCATGTACAGGAGTACCCTCTCCGTCGACGTCCTCCCTCACGACGCCGACTCGTCCACCGTCCCGAAGCGGCGCGTGAAGATCGCCGTGGCGGCGAAGCCGACGGCGACCGCGAACCAGAGCGTGCACAGGCGCGCGAGGATGACCGCGCCGGCTGCCATCTGCTTGGCGGTGACTACGGTCATGCCGGGGACGAGGTAGTAGCGATTGACCAGGAGCTTGCCGAGGGAGGCCTCCGTGACGCCCAGGCCGCCGGGGAAGACGATCAGGACCGCTCCGGCGACGGCGCTGAAGGCGTAGGCGTACACGGCATAGAGGAACGGGACGCTCTCGGGAACGACGGCGTCGGCGATCAGCCAGAAGCCGGCGCACTCGCACGCCCAGCCGGCGACCGAGATCAGGGTCGGCAGGACGATCTCGCGCGGGGCGAGCAGGACGCGCGTGCTGAGGAAGGAGCCCTCGATGCGCGGCGCGAGGCGCCACAGGTAGGGCAAGCGCTTGAAGAAGCGCGCGGTGAGGCGCGAGAAGCCTTCGCTGCCCGCGAGGACCAGGCCGACTCCGCACAGGGCGAGGGTGAGCCAGAAGATCCACTGCCATTCGGGCTGCGTGACGAGCCCGCCCGCGGCGACCAGGATCAGGTAGCCCAAGAGATCCGTGAAGCGCTCGGCGACCACGATCGGCGCGGACTGGTGGATCGGGGTGCCGGTCACCTTGCGCAGGAGCCAGGACTTGAAGACCTCGCCCATCTTGCCCGGGGTGACCGACATCGAGAGCCCGCTGAGGTAGATCAGGAGCGAGGTGCGCGTCTCGACGCGGATCTGCAAGAGCGCCAGGTAGCGCTGCCACTTCCAGAAGCGGATCAGGTAGTTGGCGAGCGAGAGGGCGCAGGCGGCGGGCAGGATCCAGATCGGCACGCGCGCGAAGGCCGCGCCGACGCCGCGCACGTCGGCCCACGCGGCCATGCCGGCGTAGAGCAGGACGCCGAGCAGGATGCCGGCGAGGAGCCGCCGGCCCATGCGCTGGGGGAGGGCCACGCGGGACTCAGCCGGTCCGTTCCCCGGTGCCGCTGCCGCTCGCCGCGCTCTCGGCGACGACAGGTGCGCCCGGCGGCGCCGCGGGATCGGGCCCGTCGCTCCGCCGCCCGGCGAAGCGCACGAAGAGCACGAGGACGGCCACGCCGAGCACGATCGAGAGCCACGGCGCGTGCCCGAGCAGCGCGCAGGGCAGGTAGCCGACCAAGAGGGCAGCTCCCATGGCGAGCACCGCGTACGGGATCTGCGTGCGCACGTGGTCGATGTGGTCGGAGGCCGTGGCGGTGGAGGAGAGCACGGTGGTGTCCGAGATCGGCGAACAGTGGTCGCCGAAGATCGAGCCCTCGAGCACGGCCCCGATGGACATCACCATCAGGAGGTGGCCGTCGAAGGCCGCGGTGCCGCCGGCGGCCACCGCCGCCGCGGCCGAATCCTGGCCCAGGTTGTAGGCGAGCCCGACCACCAGCGGCAGGAGGATGCTCATGGTGCTCCACGAGGACCCGGTCGAGAACGCGACCACCGCCGCGAGCAGGAACAGGATCGTCGGCAGCGCCGCGGGCCAGATGCGGTCGCCGATCAGCTCGGAGAGGTAGGGCGCGGTGCCCAGCGCCTCGCACGCCTTCCCGATCGACCAGGCGAGGTAGAGGATCGCGATCGCGATGCCCATGGAGCGCAACGTCGTCCATGCGGCGCGCAGGATCTCCCAGCGCAACCCCGCGGCCAGCGCGAGCAGCACAGCCAGACCCAGGCCCGAGCTCGAGCCGACGAGCAGGGCGCGGGTGCTGTTGCCCTCGCGCAAGAGCTCGGTGATCCCGCGCAGCGTGAGGAGGTCACCTGGAGCGAGCGCAGGGTCGGCGGCTTTCATCGCGGCCCATCCCACGCGCGCGATCTCCTCCAGCGTGATCAGGACGAACACCGCGACCGGCAGGAGCGCGCGATGGGAGCGCGGCCGGACGCCGGCAGCGGGCTCCAGCGAGGTCGCCGCCTCCGAGACCATCGGCTTGCCTCCCTCCCGCACGAGCTGCCCGGTGCGGCGCGCGCGGCGCTCGGCCGCGAGCATCGGCCCGAAGTCGCGCCCCGACCACGCGATCCAGCCGGCCAGCACCAGCGTGAAGATGCAGTAGAAGCGGAAGGGCAGCGTCTCGACGAAGACCGCGTAGCCCTCGCTCGCCAGCATCCCCGCCGCGGGGAGCTGCGCGCTGAAGGTCGAGACCTCGAAGGCGATCCAGGTCGAGAAGATCGAGAGGCCGGCGACCGGCGCGGCGGTCGAGTCGACCAGGTAGGCGAGCTTCTCGCGCGCGACCCGGAACCGGTCGCTGAGCGGCCGCATCGTCGCGCCGACCAGGATGCAGTTGGCGTAGTCGTCGAAGAAGACCACCAGCCCCATCAGCCAGGTGGCGATCTGGGTGCGCCGGGCGCTGCTCGCCAAGCGCGCCAGGCGGTCCATGAGCCCACGCATTCCGCCGGCGCGGGTCATCACTCCGACCATCGCCAGCATGGCGACCACGAAGCCGATGATCTGCTGGTTGTTGGGGTCCACCACGCGCGGCCAGACGAAGTCGGTGACGACGGCCGGAACGCCTCGGGCGAGGCTCGAGAGCGGCCCATGGCCGGCCGCGCGCTCGAGCAGGAACGTCGCCGTCCAGACGCCGCAGAAGAGCGCCACGACCGGCCGGCGGAAGAGGATCGCCAGGAGGATCGCGACGATCGGCGGCAAGAGCGACGTGCGCGCCGGCGGCTGCCACCCCTCGATCTCGACGGCGAGGGACTCGGCGCCGGGCGCGTCGTAGCGCAGCGACAGCCGGTCGCCCCGCAGCTCGACCAGGAAGCCCGCCCCGCCTGGGAGCGGCGTGAGTTCCCCCTCCACCAGGAGCGAATCCCCGCGCGCCGCCGAGAGCTGGCGGAGCTTGCTCACCAGCCACCGGCGCGCGAGCCCGTGCACGCCGAGGTCGTCCGAGGGCGCGGCCGGCGCGGCGACGCGCACGCCGCCCAGGCGCAGCACGGCCTTGCCGGGCTCGGTCCGCGTGACCTGGGATCCCTCGAGCACCCGCTCGCCGAGGGTGCGAGCGGTGCCTTCGACGCTCGCATCGAGCAGCTCGGGCGCCTTCATCGCCGCCAGCCGCGCGGGGTCCGCTGCGGGCAGGAGCCACAGCGCGAGGACCAGCGCGACGAACGCCGCGAGCGGCAGGGCGCGGGTCATGCGCGGACATCCTAGGGACGGCCTGCCGTCCTGCAAGCGCACGTCGGGATCGCACGATGCGCGCGGATCGCGGGACAGCGCGAGTAAGCTGTTCGCCGAGCCCGCACGGGGCCTCGCATTCCAGGAGGGCAGAGCCATGTCGACGAGCACTCTTCTCGAGCGGCGCATGGAGCGCTTGGAGCGGCGACTTCGCTTCTTCCAGGGCGCCCTGCTGCTCGGCCTCGCGGGGCTGGTCGCCTACGCCTGCGCGGGTCTTCCGCACACCCAGCCCGGCGGCGCTGCTTCCGATCTGCTGCGGGTGCGCGGCCTGATCCTTGTCGACGAGCAGGGCCGAGAGCGGATCGCGATCGGCGCTCCCTGGCCGTCGCTCGGCGGGAGAGCGAGCCAGGCACAGGGCGTCGGGATGCTCATCGTCGACGAGGCCGGAGTCGATCGCATCAGCGTCGCGGCCCCGGCCCCGGATCCTCCAGGCGGCGGGAAGCGGATCGCGACGGCGAACGGCATGACCTGGTTCGACCAGCAGGGGAAGGAGCGCGGCGGCGTCGGATACCTCGACAACGGTCGCTCCCTGCTCGTGCTCGACAACAAGGAGGGCGAGGGTGCAGGAGTCTTCGCCTTCGATAGCGGGTACGTGGGTATGGGATTGATGAGGCGAGGCCAGTTTCGAGCGCTGATGGAGTTCGATCCCGCGACCGGCACCTCCGGCTTGGTCTTGAGCGACGATCAGGGCCGGCCGCGCGTGCGCTTCTCGGTGCCCTCCTCGGGGATGCCGGCATGGGAGCTGTTGGATGAGGAGGGTGACGTTCTTCCGCCTTGATCAGCGGGTGCTCCCGACCCGTGCGCACCGCGCCCGGGAGGGCCCGCCTGGCGCTGGCGGCGGCGCGTGCTATCTTCCGCGCGCGATGCGCGCCGAGCGCGCGTCTCGCGCGCCATGCCGAGCGCCGATCCGAGCCTGCCCGTCTGGGTGGTGACGAGCCTGCCGTGGCTCGCCGGCGCGCTCGTGCTCGCGGCCGCTGCGGGGGCGGTGGGGACTTGGCTCCTGCTGGCTCGCGTGCGCGAGCTGGAGCGCCTGGGCGGCAAGCTCGACGCGCTCGAGCGCCTGGAGTCGGCGCTCGCGAAGCTGGCGGCGGAGCGGGGCGACCTCGATTTGCGGCGCATCGAGCACGCGCTGCTCGAGATCCGGGATCTGCAGAGGCGGCTCGAGGACGCGCTCCTGCGCACCGTGCAGGTGGCGCGAGCGCCGGGCGGCGCCGCGGCGAGCGCGGGCGAAGGCACCGCGGGCCTCTCGGAGCGCATCGTCACGCGGCTGGTGGCCCTGGGCTACGAGCGCGTGCAGCTCGTCACGCCGCTGGCCGAGATGGACGAGCTGTGCGCGAGCGAGTCGACCAGCGGCGACGTGCTGGTGGAGGCGCGGCGCAACGGCGTGCTCTGCAAGGGGCGGGTGCGCGTGCGCGGCGGCGTGCTGGCCGAGGTCGAGATGCAGCCCGCCTACGCGGTGTTCCCCTGAGGACGCGCGAGCCACGGCGATGAGCGAAGCGGTCACGACCACCGTCGAGCGCCTGCGCGAGCACGAGGGCGGGCGCGTCGCGCTGCGGGGCTGGATCTACAACCGGACCTCGAAGGGCAAGCTGCACTTCGTCCAGCTCCGCGACGGCAGCGCCATCGCGCAGTGCGTGCTCTTCCAGGGCTTAGTCTCGGCCGAGCTGTTCGAGGCCGTCGCGCACGCCGGCCAGGAGTCGAGCCTGGTGCTGACCGGCACCGTGCGCGCGGAGCCGCGGGCGCCGGGCGGGTACGAGCTCGCCGTCGACTCGGGCGAGGTGCTCCAGGCGGTCGAGGGCTACCCGATCACGCCCAAGGAGCACGGCCCCGAGTTCCTGCTCGACCGCCGCCACCTGTGGCTGCGCTCCAAGCGCACCTGGGCGGTGCTGCGGATCCGCGACGCGGTGATCACGGCCATGCGCAACTGGCTCGGCGATCAGGGCTTCGCGTGCGTCGACTCGCCGGTGTTCACGCCGAACCCCTGCGAGGGGACCTCGACCCTCTTCGAGGTTCCCTACTTCGAGCAGAAGGCGTACCTGACCCAGTCTGGGCAGCTCTACGCCGAGGCTGCGGCGATGGCGCTGGGCAAGGTGTACTGCTTCGGCCCGACCTTCCGCGCGGAGAAGTCGAAGACCCGCCGGCACCTGACCGAGTTCTGGATGCTCGAGCCGGAGATGGCCTTCGCCACGCTCGAGGACGTGATGCAGCTCGCCGAGGGGCTGCTCGTCGCCACGGTCGGCCACGTGCTCGAGCACCGCCGAGCGGAGCTCGAGGCCTTGGAGCGCGACCTGTCGAAGCTGGAGGCGGTGCGGGCGCCGTTCCCGCGGCTCAGCTACGACGAGGCGGCGCTGATCCTGGCCGACCACCCCGATTCGACCTTCCGCTACGGCGACGACTTCGGCGCGCCGGACGAGACGATCCTCTCGAACCTGCACGAGCGGCCGGTGATGGTCCACCGCTATCCCTCGCAGGTGAAGGCCTTCTACATGAAGCGCGACCCCGAGGACCCGAGCAAGGCCTTGTGCGTGGACGTGATCGGCCCCGAGGGCGTGGGCGAGCTGGTCGGCGGGAGCCAGCGCGAGGACGATCTGGAGGTGCTGCAAGCGCGGATCCGCGAGCACGGGCTGCCCCAGGAGGCGTTCGAGTGGTACCTGGACCTGCGCAGGTACGGGTCGGTGCCCCACGGCGGGTTCGGGCTCGGGTTGGAGCGCACGGTGGCGTGGATCGCGGGGATCGAGCACGTGCGCGAGGCGATCCCGTTCCCGCGGACGATCTATCGCTTGGCGCCCTGAGCCAGTCCTTCCACAGGCAGTGCGCCTGTCGATCGTCCGCGCTAGAGCCAGCGCCCGCATCGGGGCCTCGAGCCCGTCTTGCGGGCCCGCGGCGCCCCTCGCGCGGGCCTCGGCGGGGTCGCCAGCGCCTCGATCACGGTGGGTGTTCAGGATCGCGAAGAAGACACGTACGTCGGTCTCAGCCACGGCCAAATGCGAGCACACCCGCGCTCCCCCCGAGCCGGGCGCCAGGCCTCAGGAGGCCTATTCTCGGCCAGTGCGAACCTTCCCTAGACCTTAATCCAGCGTCCGCGGACGCTGGATTAAGGTCTAGGGAAGGTTCGCACTGGCCGAGAATAGGCCTCCTGAGGCCTGG
>DATKBQ010000663.1:0-7347 GCA_035546375.1 Planctomycetota bacterium
GGTTGCCCGCGTTGTGCAGCGGCGGCGGGACGAGCAATCCCTTCAGGCGTGTGCTGCGCCCGCTCTTCCAGAGCACGTCGAGGCAGTCGAAGGTGACGTCGCTCTCCACCGGGCAGCCGCGCTCGCGCCAGTCGGGGAAGAGCTCGCGCATCCCGCGCGGGTCCATGACCGCCCCCGAGAGCACGTGGTAGCCGACCTCCTCGGCCTTCTCGAGCACGAGCACGGTGCGCTCGCCGAGGTTGCGCTCGGCGATCAGGCGCCGCAGGTGGATCGCGCAGGCGAGCCCGGCCGGGCCGGCGCCGACGATCAGGACGTCCACGTCGAGCCGCTCGCGCTCCACGTCCTTCTTCTGCCAGGAGACCTGCTGCAAGGCGCTGAGGGGCCGCATGGAGCGGCGCAGGGTAGCAATGGCCCGGGGGGGCCTCAATCGCGCGCCGATCAGGAGCGCTCGCCGACCCACGCCGAGCCGTCGGCGTAGTGCTCCTTCTTCCAGACCGGCAGCGAACGCTTCAGCTCGTCGATCAGGAAGCGGCAGGCGAGGAAGGCGCTCTCGCGGTGCGGCGCCGCCACGGCGATCACGACCGACGGCTGGCCGACCTCGACCGTGCCGACTCGGTGCTGCACGAGCATGCGCAGCCGCCGCTCGGGATCCGCGCCGCCGTGCTCGGCGCGGCAGCGCTCGAAGATGCGCGCCATCTCCGGAGCGGCCATCGCCTCGAAGGCCTCGTACTCGAGACGCAGCACGCGCCGTCCGCGGCTCGACTCGCGCGTGAGACCGGTGAAGAGGACGCACGCGCCGCACGAGGGGTGCTCGACGCGCGATTGGCACGTGGCCGGATCCAAGGGCTCCGCGCGCAGCTCGAAGATCCCGCGCTCGAGCGCCTCGTCGGCGTCGGGAGCGCCGCCCGAGACCGGCGGGAGCAGGGCGAGCTCCATGCCGTCCTCCAAGGCCGTCGCGTCCGCGACGTAGCGCGTCCCGAGCACGCCGCGCGCCGAGGCGAGGCTGCCCAGCTCGGGATGGCGCCGCTCCAGCTCGCGCTTGAGCCCGGCGACGTCGAGCGGCTCGGGAAGCCCGGGCACCTCGAGCGCCTCGCGCCCGGCGCGCTCGCGCAGCGAGGCGAAGAGAAGGACGGTCAGCTTCACGGCGCGCAGGCGCGCGATCCCGGCTCCGCGCGCCGGACGCCCCGCTCAGAAGGGCGCGTCATCCACGTCGGGCGGCTCCGGCTCCCCGCCGTAGGTCGAGCCGTACCCGCCCGCGGCGCCGGCACCCGCGGGCTCCTCCGATCCCGAGTACCCGGCGCCCGACGCCGCGTCCATTGCCGCACCCGAGGGGGCACCCGACGGCGCGCCGACGAACTGCCAGTCGTTGCCGACCACGTAGAGCTTCTGGCGCTTCTGCCCGGTCTGCTTGTCGTCCCAGGTGTCGAGCCGCAGCTCGCCCTCGATGAAGGCGGTCCTGCCCTTGTCGTGGTACTTGGCGAAGGCCTCGCCGCGCTTGCCGAAGATCGTCACGTCCACGAACGTGACCTCCTCCTTCCACTCGCCGGCTTGGTCCTTGTAGCGGCGGTTGACCGCCAGCCCGCACTTGCAGATCGCCATCCCGGAGCCCGTGAAGCGCACCTCGGGCTTGCGCGTCAGGTTGCCCATCAGGATGACCTTGTTGTAGCTCGCCATGGCTTCCCCCTTGTCGTCGACGATCGCGGGCGGTCGGATCCGGCGCGAGTCTAGCCCTGGGCGAGCGACCCTTCCACCGCCGCGGCGGCGTGGACAGCGGCGCGAGCGACGCCTAGCATGCGGGCATGGCCGCTCCCCCCTCGCGCTCCGGCCGCGAGCGCCGCCAGTACCCGCGCGCGGAGGCCGCGTGGCCGCTCGAGATCCGCCTTGCCGACGGCCCCCACGGCGCGCGCCTGCGCGACGTCAGCCGGGCCGGCGTGTGCTTCTTCCTCGACCGGGCGATCCCGCCGATGACCGTGCTCGACCTAGCCCTCGAGGTGGCTCTCGACGGCCGCGCGCAGAGGATCGCCGGTCGCGGCGCAGTCGTGCGCTGCGAGCGGATCAGCCCGTCGGTCGAGCACTACGAGGTCGCGGTCTTCCTGCACGAGATGACCGAGAGCGCCCGGGCGCTGCTCGACCGCTTCGTGATGTCCGCGCGCCCGGCCGCCGAGGGCGTGAAGCCCGACCTCGCGCCCGAGGGACCTTAGGCCCGCGCACGCCGCCGGAGCCGTCCGCTACGGCGGCGCGAGCGGTCCGCCGCGCCTCACGCGCCGCCGAAGACCTTCTTCGACTCGCGGTCCATGTCCTCGGGGGACACGTCGCGCTGGTGCGTGGCGATCGACCAGGTGTGCCCGAAGGGGTCCTTCACGTGGCCGTAGCGGTCGCCCCAGAACATGTCCGCCAGCGGCATGGTGACCGTCGCCCCGGCCTGCTCGGCGCGCTTCATCGCGGCGTCGCAGTCTTGTACGTACAGGTGGAGCGTCACCGGGCTCTCGCCGAGCGCCTTCGGGTTGCGCGCGACGCCGCCGCAGAACTCAGGGAAGTCGTCGGCGAGCATGAGCATGCTGTCGCCGATCCTCAGGGCGGCGTGCATGAGCTTCTTGCCGTCGGGCGCGGGCATGCGCCCGAGCTCCTCGGCCCCGAAGGCCCGCTTGTAGAAGTCGATCGCCTGCGCGGCGCCGTCGACGACCAGGTGCGGCGTGACGGTATGGAATCCTTCGGGAATCGGCTTGGCATTGGGCATGGTCTAGCTCCTGCAGTGGATCCGGGGTCGGACTGACAGCCTACCCGGCCTCGCAGTCGTGCGCGAGTCCGCGCCACCGGCGGCTCAGAGTCGAGTCTCGCCGTACACAACCCGAACGGTAGACGGCCCCGTTTTTCTGCCCAATCAAACGCACCTGCGGATAGGATGCTCGCGATGAGCCGACGAGCAAGAGGTGGCCAGCGCGAGATGCTCTTTCTAGCGCGCGGCGCGGCGCTGGCCGGAAGCCCAAGGGCGAGCGACCGGGTGTCTCTCACCACGGCCGGGTTGAGCTCGCCAAGCGCTTTCCCGTGCACGTCACCGCGCGTCTTCGCGCGGGCCTGCCGAGTTTGCGGCGCATTGATCAGCCTCGACGCCGTCCCGAGCGGCTGACGCGCACCTCGAGGATGCGCTCGATCCCGGCCAGGTCGCGCAGGGTCCGCGCTTCGAGGCCGCGCTCGCCGGCGAGTCGAAGGGCCGCCTCGGAGCGCCCCGCGCCCAGCTCGACGAGCAGCGTTCCCCCGGGTGCGAGCAGGCCGATGGCCTCGTCCAAGATCCGTCGCACCCAGTGCATCGGATCCCCGCGCGGCGTGAACAGCGCGAGGGCGGGCTCGAAGTCGCGGACCTCGCGCGGCAGGTCGGCGGCCTCCTCGGGCGTCACGTAAGGCGGGTTGGAGACGATCAGGTCGAAGGGCGGCTCGCCTTGCCGGTGCAGCGCGCGCGGGCCGTCGCCCTCGCGGAAGTCGACCGAGGCCTCCAGGCGCCGCGCGTTCTCGCGCGCGAGCTCGAGAGCCTCGGCGGAGACGTCGCAGGCGATCACGATCACGTCATCGATCTCGAGCGCCAGCGTGACCGCCAAGCACCCACTGCCCGTGCCGACATCGCCGATGCGCGGGCTCTGCCCGGCGCGCCCGGCGGCCAGCTCGCGCGCGCGGTCGACGAGCAGCTCCGTCTCCGGGCGCGGGATCAGGACCCTGGCGTCGACGAGGAAGCCGCGGCCGTAGAACTCGCGGCGGCCGGTGATGTAGGCGACCGGCTCGCCGGCCGCGCGGCGCGCGAAGAGCGAGCGCGCCCGCTCGAGCTCGGCCTCGCCGATCGGCTGGTCGAGCTGCAGGTAGAGGCGCAGGCGGTCGAGGCCCAGCGCGTGGGCGAGCAGGAGCTCGGCCTCGAGGCGCGCTCCTTCGATTCCCTTGCGTGCGAGGTACTCGCGCGCGAGCGCCAGCGCCTCCCCCGCCGTGCGCGGCGGCGTCCTCGCGGCGCCGGCGGCCTTCGCCATCCCCACGATCGCCCGCGGCTCCGGCCGTTAGGTGCCGCCGGCGCGCGGCGGGGGCCTCGGCTGGGCACCCTCGCCGGCCGTGCGCGTCTTGCGCGCCGCCATGCGCGCCTCCTGGGCGGCGCGTTTCTTGGCCTCGCCGTGCGCCTTGGCCTCCTTCATCGCGATGAACATCGTGTACCCGGCGATCCCGGACGCGGCGAGCACGCCGACGTCGCCGATCGCCGTGAACACGTCGAACTCCGCGGTGAACAGCGTGATCAAGCGCGCGAGCGCGGCGATCCCGAAGAGCGGGATCGTCAGCCCCAGCACCGGGTTGAACTTGCCGCCCTTCTCGTAGTCGAGCACCTGGCACCAGGCGGCGAGGCCGACGGCGAGCGAGGCGCGCTCGACGATCGGCCCGAAGCGGAGCGGCTCGCCCATCGTGAAGAAGAGGCCGACCAGCGCGATCACCACCGCGAGCAGGTCGAGGGCCAAGCGGTGCAGCCCGCCGAGCTTCGCCAGCGGTCCGGGCACCGCGTCGCCGTGGCGGTGCAGCACGGCCGTGTAGAAGACATAGCCTCCGAGCGCGACGATCAGCTTCGCGAGGATCCCGTGGAGCGTCCACCCGCCGGGCTGCAGCCAGGGGAAGAGCGAGGCGATCGCCAGGATCAGCGCCGCCTTGCGCAGGACGATCGGCGCGCGCTCCAGCTCGCGCGGCTTGGAAGGTCCGCGCGCGCCCGCCGCCGGCGCTCCGGGCGCCGGCACCTCCATCGGCGCACGGGCCGGCACATCGGGCGGCAACTCGGCGAGCGGCTCGTGGTCCGGAAGATCCGGCAGCGGCTCCAGGCCGCCCGCCTCGCTCTCTCGTGCGTCGCTCATGGCAGTTTCACCTGCGCCTCACAGGTTGCGGATGCGCTCCTCGCGCTCCAGCGTCTCCAGGCCCTCCAGCATCGCCGAGAGCTTACCGGCGAGGATCTGCTCCAGGGAGAAGTTCTCGTTCAGCCGGTGGTCGGTCACCCGGTTCTGGGGCCAGTTGTAGGTGCGCACCCGCGCGTTGCGGTCCCCGGTGCCGACCTGGGTCTTGCGCCAGGCCGAGCGCTCCGCGTGCAGGCGCTCGCGCTCGGCTTCCAGGAGCCGCGCGCGCAGGATGCGCAGCGCGCGGGCCTTGTTCTTGTGCTGGCTCTTCTCGTCCATGCAGGTGACCACCGTGCCGGTCGGCAGGTGCGTGATGCGCACGGCGGACTCGGTCTTGTTGACGTGCTGGCCCCCCGCGCCGCCGGCGCGCATCGTGTCGATCCTCAGGTCCTCGGGGCGCAGCTCCAGCTCGACCTCCTCGGCCTCGGGCAGGACGGCGATGGTCGCCGCCGAGGTGTGGATGCGGCCCTGGGCCTCGGTCGCCGGCACGCGCTGCACGCGGTGGCCGCCGGACTCGAAGCGCAGCCGCCGCCACGCGCCCTCGCCCTCGAGGGCGAAGATCAGCTCCTTGAAGCCTCCGACCTCGGTCGGCGAGGCCTCGAGCACCTCGAGCCGCCACCGCTGCGTCTCGGCGTAGCGCTGGTAGATCTTGAAGAGGTCGGCCGCGAAGAGACTCGCCTCGTCGCCACCCGTGCCGGCGCGGATCTCCACGATCAGCTTGCGCCGGCCCTCGTCCTCGTCGGCGACGAGTGCGTGCTTGACCTCGCGGTCGAGCTCGACCTCGAGCTCCTCCAGCTCCTCGAGCTCGGCGCGCGCCAGCTCGCACAGCTCGGGGTCGTCGGCGGACTCCTCCAGCGCCCGCTGGCACTCCGCGCGCCGCGCGAGCAGGCGCTCGAGCCGCTCGGCGAGGCCGTGGACCTCCTCGAGCGCGCCTCGCTCGCGCAGGAGCGCGGGATAGCGGCGCGGGTCGGCGATCGTCTCGGGGGCGGAGAGGCGATCGGTCAGCTCGCGGTAGCGCGCATCCTGCTCGCGCAGCTTGGCGACGATCGCGGAAGCGAACTCCATGCGGGTCGGGCGCGAGGCGCTCGCGCCCCCGGGCGATCTCCAGTCCTGGCCCTAGGCCTTGGCGGGCGCCGAGGACGTGGGGGGGGCCTCGGGCTTGGTGCGCGGGCCGTACTTCTTCATGAAGCGGTCGACGCGCCCGGCGGAGTCGACGAACTTCTGCCGGCCCGAGTAGAAGGGATGGCACTTGCTGCAGATCTCGATGCGCAGCTCCTTGACGGTGGCGCGCGTCTGGAAGGTCTCGCCGCAGCCGCAGTGGACGGTGCAGTCCAGGTAGCGCGGGTGGATGTCGCTCTTCATGGCTGGGCGAATGGCTCGGGGAGGGGGCCCGGAGGCCCGGAGGGTGGAGCAGGTTAGCCGCGCGCCCGCGCTGGCACAAGCCGGGCCAGGGGCGGGGCGCCCCGCAATCTAGACCGGCGCTCCAGCCTCGCGAAGGAGCGCGAGCGCGAGGCTCACCGGCAGGCCGACGACGTTGTCCAGGCCGCCCTCCTCCAGGCGGGTGACGAAGCGCTCGGCCTGCTCCTGGATCGCGTAGCCGCCGGCCTTGCCGCGCCACTCGCCGGAGGCGGCGTAGGCCTCGACCTCGGCGGCCGAAAGCGGGCGCATGCTCACCCAGGTCAGCTCGGCCCCCGCGCGCTCCTCCAGATCCGGAACGCGCACGGCGCACACACCGGTTACTACAGCGTGCCGCGTGCCGGAGAGCGAGGCGAGCATCCCCCGCGCCTCGCGCTCGTCCTCGGGCTTGCCCAGCAGCCGCCAGCCGCCTGGGGCCTCGAGCGCGACCACCGTGTCGGCGCCGAGCACCCACGCGCGCTCGGCGGGCCGCTGCGCCACCTCGCGGCGAGCCCCGGCGTGCGCCTTGCGCCGCGCCAGCTCGAGCGCCGCTGCGCGCGGGTCGGCGAAGCCCCCCAGGTCCTCGTCGACCTCGACCGGCCGCACCTCGAAGTCGAGCCCGGCCTCGCGCAGGAGGTCGCGGCGCCGGGGCGAGGCGGAGGCGAGGACGATGCGCGCGTGCATCGGCGGGTCCCGCCGAGGCTAGTCTTGCACCACTCCCCCGGCCAGTACCTCGCGCCTCGCGGCTCCCCGAGGACCCTCACGAAGCCGAGGTTGGTGTCCCGCGCCACTCCCGCTTTGCAGCGCGCTCGACAAACTTGCAGCTCGACGGTTCCGAGGAAAATCTCGCATCGCGCTCCCTCAATCGCGCAAGAGGCCCGAAGTTGAAGGAACTAGGACCGGTTTCACAAGCCTGGGTGGGCCGCCCCAAGCTCGTGAAACCGCTTCTAGCCAGAGGTCCAAGTATTGGATCGACGCAAGGGGGCCGAGGTGGTCGTCCATGGGCCGGAAAATTTACGGCCGTCTTGAACGACGGCAGGGAGAGTGC